>NZ_JBFAZW010000031.1:0-91195 GCF_040682015.1 Dactylosporangium sp. NPDC051485 | reverse complement strand
GACGTCGTGGCCGACCGCGTGGCCGGCCGAGCCGGGCGTGGCCGGCCTCGGCACGGCGCCCGGCGGCGCCGCGACATCGGCGCCGGCCACGGCACCGGCTACCGGGACGCCGGCTACCGGGGCCCCGGCCCGCGGCGGCAACTGCGCCGACGTGGAGGTCGTGTTCGCGCGGGGCACCGGTGACCTTCCCGGCCTCGGCGTGCTGGGTACCCCGCTCGTCAGCGCGATCCGCTCCGCGCTGCCCGGCCGCACCGTCAACGCGTACGGCGTCAACTACGCCGCCGACGCGTCGCAGGCCAGCGCCGGGCCCGGCGCCACGGACATGAGCCGGCACGTGCGCACCGTCGCGGCGGCGTGCCCGGGCACCACGTTCGTGATCGGGGGATACTCCCAGGGCGCGACCGTCACCGACATCGCGATCGGCATCCCGTTCGGGACATCCGCCGGCGAGGCGATCCCGGCCGGGCTCGCTGGGCGGGTGGCGGCCGTCGTCGTCTTCGGCAACCCGCTCGGCATCATGCGCCAGACCATCGCCCAGCGCAGCCCGGTCTACGGGCCCAAGACCAAGGAGTTCTGCAGCCTCGGCGACCCGATCTGCGGCAACGGCGCCAACTCGACGGCCCACCTGCGGTACATGAGCGACGGATCGGTCCAGCAGGCCGCCCAGTTCGTGGCCGGCAAGGTCACCGGCGCCTGACCCCGGCGTGGCCGCGGTCTGAGCTGATCAGAACACGCTCGGATCGACCGGCGGTGCGAGGCGCAGCCCCTCGGCGAGCGCGCGGGCCGTGTCGAACGACAGCGGCGGGGCATCTTTGTTCGTCTCGTAGACCCGCAGCCACCGGCCGTCGGCGAGGTGGATGACGAGCGCACCGGATCGTGTCACGTACCCGTCGCGGCCCCGGACCTGGACGGTCCGCGCGATCGGGTCGGCGTGCGTGTCCAGCCCGGTCGGACCGAGGTCCACCATGGTCGTGAACGCGCGGTCGGCCGGACCCGCGTACCAATAACCGTCGGGGACGTACATGTCACCCCACGCGGAGCCGTCGACGCCGGGGGGAAGCCAGCCCAGCCGCGGCACCACCACTCGGGCCGGGCTGAGGGTGAGCCGCTGGGCGATCCGCAGGGCCAGCGGCCGGTCCACCTCCGGATCACCGGAGCCGCCCCGGCGCGCCTGAAGCCGCACCATCGGCCCGCCGGACGGCCGCCAGGTGAGCTCCGTGCCGGAGGGTCCGGCGACCAGCACGGCGCTCACGCCGCCGACGTCGACGGTCGTGGCATTGGCGGGAGGCGTGAAGCCCGCGGCGGTGAGCTCGGCGAGCGTCACGGTCCCGCCGTCGCCGTCGGACCAGGCCCGTGCGGTGTAGAGCTGGCGCAGTTCTTCCGGGGAGTTCGCGTCACCGACGGCCACCACGAGTTGGGACGGTGTGTAGCCGTCCGGCAGCCAGGCCGGCCTGGTGTGCAGGGCGACGGCGTCCCCCGGCTGCTCTGCCTCGGGCAGCACCGGCCGCCGTCCGGCGAGCCGCTCGTACGTGGCCACACCGCCGCCGATCGCGACGGCCGCCGCGCCGGCGCCGGCCAGCCGCAGCACCATCCGCCGCTGCGAGGCGACCCGCCGCCGCTCGGCGAGCGCCGCCGTCACCCCGCCGACGTCGGGCGCCTCCTCGGCGATCGTGGCGAACGCCGCCTTGAGCTGCTCTGTCTCGTGCATCAGATCTCCAAGGTGTGTGGGCTCGTCGGGGTCAAGGCGCGGCGCAGGGTCGCCAGGGCCCGGGCCGCCTGGCTGCGTACGGTGCCGAGGCTGATGCCGAGCATCGTGGCGATCTCGACGTCGCTCAGGTCCTCGACGTAGCGCAGTGCCACCACGACGCGTTGCCGCGGCGGCAGGGTACGGATCAGCCGGACGAGCGCGTCATTACCGGCGACCTCGTCGGAGCGGTCCGGCACCGGCTGCGGCGCGGTCACCTGTTCGCGTCGCAGCCGCGCGGCGAACCGCCGCCGCACCGAGATCAGCTCGTTGGCGATCATGCGGCGCACGTACGCCTCGGGCGCGTCCAGGTCGCTGATCCGCGACCACCGCTGCTGTACGCGCAGCAGCACCTCCTGGACGACGTCATCGGCGTCGTGGGGGTCTGCGGCGAGCACGGTCGCGTAGCGCAGCAGCGCCGGCAGCCGTGCCGCCACGAACTCCTCGAATGTCATGCGCCCTCCCGTTGCATACTCCGTTAACGGAGCTGCGGGGCGCCCCCGTTGCATGCCGTTCAGACTGTCCGGTGAACCCCCTGGGGAGGGCAGCAGCTCAGCGCCGTCCCTGCAGGTACACGGTCCGCATGGAGGTGAAGAAGTCGCGTGCGGCTCGGCCCTGTTCCTTCGGGCCGAATGCGCTCGCCTTGGTGCCACCGAAGGGCACGTGCGGGTCGGCGCCGCCGGTCTCGCTGTTGATGTGCAGCACGCCGACCCTCAGTTCGGCCATCGCGTGCAGCGTGACGGCGAGATCGCTGGTGAACAGCGCGCAGGACAGCCCGAACGGGCTGTCGTTGGCCAGCCGCAGCGCGGTGTCGGCGTCCGGCACCCGGGTCACCGCGAGCACCGGCCCGAAGATCTCGTCGGTCCACAGCGGGTCGCGGGTGTCGGAGACCTCGACCAGCGTCGGCCGAACGTAGTGTCCGGCGTCGATGTCGGGCAGCAGGTCGCCCGCGGTGAGCAGCCGGGTGCCGCTACCGGCCGCGCGCACCGCCGCGGCGATCGAATCGCGTGCGTCGCCGGTGATCACCGGGCCGACGTCGGTGCCCGCGGTCGTGGGATCGCCAAGCACCATCGACTCGATGCGCGCGCGGATGCCTTCCATGACCTGGTCGGCGACGTCGGCCTGCACGATGAGCCGCGACGTCGCGGTGCAGCGCTGACCGCTGGCCCGGAACGCTCCGGCGACGACGTCGTCGATCGCAGCCGGGAGGTCGGCGTCGGCCAGTACGATCGCGGCGTTCTTGCCGCCGAGCTCTGCCTGGATCGGCTTCGCCACGGCCCCGCAGGCGGCGATCAGCGAGCGCCCGACCGTGGTGGACCCGGTGAACGTCACGGCGTCGACCAGCGGGTGCTCGACGATCGCCTGGCCGAGGGAGCCCGCGCCGACGACCAGGTTGAGCACCCCGTCGGGCAGGCCCGCGTCGGTCAGCGCCCGGGCCAGTCGCTGCGCCAGCAGCGGGACGACGCTGGCGGGCTTCCAGACGACGGTGTTGCCGTACGACAGTGCCGGGGCGATCTTCCAGGCGGGGATGGCGATCGGGAAGTTGAACGGCGTGACCACGCCGACCACGCCGACCGGGTGCCGGCTGACGACGATCGACTCGCCGGCCCGCGGTGAGGCGTACAGCTCGCCCGCCTCGCGGTTGGCCTCGGCGGCGAAGAAGTCGAGGATCTGCGCGGCGCGGCGAACCTCGCCGATGCCCTCGGCCGCGAGCTTGCCCTCCTCGCGGCTCAGTTCCACGCCGAACGCGTCGGCCTCGGTCCGGAGCGCCACGGCGGCCCGGGCGAGGATCGCGCCGCGGTCGTGATGCGGTGTGCGTCGCCAGCCGTCCGCCGCGGCGGCGGCAGCGGTGACCGCGCGCTCGACCTCGGCGCCGGTGGCCGTCGCGCCTTCGGCGACCGTCTCGTGCGGGTGGGCCGGATTCACCGACCGCAACAGCGGGCCGCTGCCGTCCCGCCACTCGCCGTCGATGAGCAGCTGCAGGTCTTCGGGCATGTCGATTTCGTCCTTGTCGTCAGCGGAAGGCGGCGATGCCGGGGGAGGGCCTGGCCGGCCACGAGCTGGTGCGCCTCGCCGGTCCGCGCCGGCTCCCGGCGCGCAGCCGTTGCGTCGGGCAGCAACCTGTTTTAGATTTTAGAAGATCGTAGGATGGGGCACCTCGGCTGACAAGGGAATCGCTGTGACATCGAGCAATCTGGCTCCGGACGAACACGGCGGAGCGCTCGCCGGTGTGGTCGTCGCCGACTTCAGCCGGGTGCTGGCCGGCCCGATGGCCTCGATGATGCTCGCCGACCTGGGTGCCACCGTGGTCAAGGTCGAGCGGCCCGGCAGCGGCGACGACACCCGGACGTGGGGACCGCCGTACGTCGGCACGATGAGCACGTACTACTCGTCGGTGAATCGCAACAAGCGCAGCGTCACACTCGACCTCGACGACCCGGCCGACCTCGATCTCGCCCGCCGGCTCGTCGCCCGCGCCGACGTGTTCCTGGAGAACTTCCGGCCGGGCCGGCTGGCGGCCTTCGGCCTCGACGCCGACACGCTGCTGGCCGCGCATCCCGGCCTGGTCTACTGCTCGATCACCGGCTTCGGCAGCGGCGCCGGCGCCGACCGCGCCGGCTACGACTTCGTCGCGCAGGCGGTGGGCGGGCTGATGAGCATCACCGGCGCACCCGGCGGTGAGCCGACCAAGGTCGGGGTCGCCATCGTCGATGTGATCACCGGACTGCATGCGACCATCGCGATCCTCGCCGCGCTGCGGCACCGCGAGCGCACCGGCGCCGGGCAACGGGTCGAGGTCAACCTGCTCTCCAGCCTGCTCGCCTCGCTCGCCAACCAGGGCGCCGCCTACATCAACAAGGCGGGCGTGCCGGTGGCGATGGCCAACCGGCACCCGAGCATCGCGCCGTACGAGACGGTACGGACGAAGGACGCGCCCCTCGCCCTCGCCGTGGGCAACGACCGGCAGTTCGCCGCGCTGTGCGGGGCACTGGACCGGGCGGAGCTGGCGACCGATGCCCGGTTCGCCACCAACCGGGAGCGGGTGGTGCACCGGGCCGAGCTGATCGCCGAACTGGAGGCGGCATTCGTCGGCGACACCGCCCAGGGCTGGGCCGCGCTGTTGCAGGCGCGGGGCGTGCCGTGCGGGCCGGTGAACGACCTGGCCGGCGCGTTCGACCTGGCCGGGCAGCTCGGCCTGGACCCGGTGGCGACGCTACCCGGCAGCGGCGGCATCGACATCGCGACCCTGGCCAGTCCGCTTCGGCTGGCCGCGACGCCGGTGCGCTACCACCGGGCCCCGCCGGAGCTGGGTGCCGACTCCGCGGATGTCCGGCGCTGGCTGGAATCGTGCTGACGGCCGGCGCGTCAGGGCGTCTGCGCGAGTAGCCGGGCGAGCGCGGCGAGCGCGTGGTCGCGGTGCGCCGCCGAGAGCTCGACGGCGGCGGCCACGTCGCCCTCGCGCACCGCGCGCAGGATCCGCCGGTGCTCGGTGTTGATCAGCCGCAGGTGCGCGGCATCGGCGAAGTACAGCGACCGGTAGGCGTCGGTCGAGTCCCACAGCATGCGGATGAAGTTGGTCATCCGCGGCATCTCGGCGGCCTCGAAGAGCGTGAAGTGGAAGCGCCGGTTCGCGGCCGTGACCGCCGCGATGTCCTGGCTGCGGGTGAACGTGGCGATGTCACGGATCGCCTCGCGCAGCCGGTCCAGGTCGTCGCGCCCGATGCGGGTGACCGCCCGCGCCACCGCCTCGCCCTCCAGGAGCGTCCGGATGCGGTACGTCTCGGTCAGCTCGTCCAGGTCGAGCTGCGCGACGAAGTAGCCGCGGTGCCGGTAGTAGCTGACCTGCCCCTCGACCTCCAGCGTCTTCAACGCCTCGCGCACCGGTACCACGCTCAGCCCGAGCTCGGCGGCCAGCACCTCCTGGCGGATCTGGTCGCCCGGCCGCAGCACCCCGCGGGCCAGCCGGTCGCGAAGCCGCGCCAGGGCCGCGTCCTGCGCCGTCACCACACCTCTGGCGGCGTCTGCCATGCTGACCTCCCTCGCAGCGAGCCGGATGCGGGCCCGTGCTGCACGATACCCGACCGCGCCGAGCGGACATCTGCGATCTTCTAAGACCGTGCAGGACGGTACGGAGTGCGGGCGGCGCGGTCAGGGCGCGACAAGCCCGCCGGCGGTGCGGATCGCGGTGGCGAGTTCGGCGAGGCCGCTGTCGCCCGCCGGTGCGTCGAGCAGCGCCTGCCACTGCCGTCGTAGCAGCGATTCGTAGGCCGGCCGGACGGCCTGCTCGCCGGTCGCGTCGAAGCGGGCGCGACGGCCGGGGACGTCGGCCGGGTCGGCGCGCAGCCGGACCGTCCACCGGGTCTCGGGGTCGACGACGGTCACGGCGAGCTCGGCCGGCCCGAGCGGGGACACCACGCCCGACACGTTGATCGCCGGCGTGTCCGCGACGCCGGTCAGGTGGTAACCGTGCTCGTCGAACGCGGTCAGGCGCAGGTCGCCGGCGGTCAGCCGGCGCAGGATCACCAGGTGCTCGACCAGCGCCGCGCGCACGTCGGATGACGGGTCGATCAGCTGGCAGCTGTCCAGCAGGGCCGGGGAGTCCGCGGCGGCGAGGTCCGCCAGCAGCGGGCTGTCGACGAACCTCCAGGCCACCGCCACGTGCAGCCCGAGGGCGCGGGCCCGGTCGGCCAGCTCGTCGACGTCGGCGGCGCGTGCGGCGCCGGGCGTGTCGAGCACGACCGTCCGGGCCCCGGCCGCGCACGCCGACCGGACCTGGTCGAGCAGCAGTGGGCTCGCGGTCACGACCGCGATGTCGGCCCGCTCGTCCGCCACCAGCCGCAGTCGCCCGCCGAGCGTCAGCGCCGCGAGCTCGTGGCGGCGCGCCGTGGCCGGTGCGCACCAGCGGGTGCTGACGGTGTGCCGGCCGGTCATGCCGCCGCCAGCCGATCGGCCTGGTCGATGAGCCCGATGGCGAAGTCGATGTCGTCGAGCGCGGTCGCGACCGGGTAGCGCGGCGTGCTCGCGCCGCCGACCAGGTCGGCGAGATGCAGCCATTCGCTCAGGTAGCCGTTGACCGGCGACCGCCAGGCCTGTGCCGGGTCCGGGTGGTTCGCGCGGCGGATGGTCGCGCGCGACGAGCCGGCCTGCACGTAGGAGGGCGGGAAGCTCAGGTCGAGCCGGTGCTCGCGGCCCCAGGCCGTGAGGGTCCACGAGGGCTGCCAGCGCCCGGCGGCGAGGGCCAGCAGCTCCATCCGGCCGGCCGGTCCGGTGAGCACCAGCTGGTAGCCGAACGGTGGCACGAAACGCGCCGCGACGAGCCGGTCGACGTCCGGCAGCAGCGACCGGGCCAGCGGCAGGACGTGCGTCGCCAGGCCGAGAATCGCCCGCGACAACGGTGTTCCGGCGCTCGGCGCCGGCGTCTGGGCGGTGCCCGCGGCGAGCTCGGCGGCGGCCAGCACGAACTCGTCGTTCGGCGGCACCAGCACGACGGAGCGCAGCACCGTGCACGACTCGCCGAGCTCGGCCCACCGCTGCCGGGCGGCGACGTACGCGGGATCGAAGGCGTGCATCGCGCCCACGACCAGCGGCACGGGATGGGCCGCGAACGTGTCGCGGATCTGCTGTACGTCGGCCGTTGAGGTCGCCAGCGGCTTCTCGCACAGCACGGCGACCCCGTGGCGCGCGGCGGCCGCGATCTGCTCCGCGTGGACGCGGTGCGGGCTGCAGATCACCGCGGCCGCGACGCCGGGGCGGGTCAGCGCGTCGTCGAGGCCGGTCGATGCGGCGGCGCCGAACCGGCGGGCCACCTCGACGGCCAGGGCGGCGTCGGGATCCATGACGACCACGACGCGGAACCGGTCGCCCAGCGTGGCGAGGGCGCGCAGGTGCACCGCCTGGGCCACCGCGCCCGCGCCGATCACCGCGACCCCCACCGGCTCGTCGCTCATACCGGACCGTCCCCGATCAGCCGGGACAGCTCGGCCGTCAGCGTCTCGGGCAGCGTTGCGGCGAACGCACGGACGTTGGCGGTCACCTGCGCGGCGCTGTTCTGGCCGACGACGACCGACGCGACGGCGGGGTGGCTGAGCGGGAAGCGCAGCGCCGCCGACGGCAGCGTGGTGCCGGAACGGGTGCAGGCGGCGGCGAGCGACGCGGTCAGCTCGATCAGCGCGGGCTCGCTCGCCCGGTAGTTGAAGCGGGCACCCGGCTGCGGCCGGTCGGTGCTCAGCAGGCCGGAGTTGAACGGTGCGGCGGCGAGCACCGAGACGCCGCGCTCGGCGCACTCGTCCAGCAGCGGCAGCGCCGAGCGGTCCAGCAACGTCCACCGGCCGGCCACGAGCACGCAGTCGAGCTGCGTCGTGCGCACCAGGTCGAGCGGCGCCTGCCACTGGTTCATGGCGACGCCGATCGCCCCGACCAGGCCCTCCTCGCGCAGTTCGGCCAGCGCCGGGAGCGCTTCGGCGGCACACTGCTCGAGGTGCCGATCCGGGTCGTGCACCAGGGCGATGTCGAGACGGTCGGTGCCGAGGCGCTCCAGGCTGGCGGCGACGCTGCGGCGCACGCCGTCGCGGCTGTAGTCGGGTTGCTGCTCGACGTCGTCGGGCACGTCGAAGACCGTCGACGTGAGCGCGGAGCCGGTGGGGTTGCGGTTGGGCACGAGCAGCCGGCCGACCTTGGTCGCGATCACGTAGTCGGCCCGGTTGCGCCGGGCGAGGGCGCCGCGGAGCCGCCGTTCGGACAGGCCGAGGCCGTACTGCGGCGCGGTGTCGAAGAACCGGATGCCCTGCTGCCAGGCCTCGTCGACGAGGGCGGTGGCGGCCTCGTCGGACATCCGGGTGTACCGGTTGCCCAGTGGCGCCGCGCCGAGCCCGAGGTCGGTGACCCGCACGCCGGTCCGGCCGATCGGCGCCCGGCGCAGCGCGGTCACTCGGTCACCTCGTTGGCGAGCGCACCGGCGGCGAACGCGCGCAGGTTCTCGATGCCGATGCGCAGGGCCGCGCCGAACGTCTCGGCGGTCACCGACCCGGCGTGCGGGGCGAGCACCAGGTTGGCGGCGAGCGGAAGGGCGGAGAGGTCCGGCGGCTCGGGGGCGAACACGTCCAGGCCGGCCCCGAAGATCGCCTCGCGGCGCAGCAGGTCGTACAGCGCGGCCGTGTCGACGAGCTCGGCCCGGGCCGTGTTGACGAAGATCGCGTCCGGCTTCAGCAGGCCGAGCAGCTGCGCGGAGATCAGCCCGTCGGTGGCGGGGGTGTGGCTCAGGTGCAGGCTGACGACGTCTGACTCCGCGAACAATGCGGGCAGGTCGACGAACTCGACACCGAGCGCCGCCGCGCGCTGCGGCGTCGGGCGGCGGGTCCAGCACACCGGCCGCATGCCCAGGCCGCGGGCGCGGCTGATCACCTTCGCGGCGATCGGTCCGGCGCCGACGACGCCGAGCTGCGTGCCGATCAGCTGCCGCCCCGGCCGGCGCGCCCATTCGCCGGCCCGGACGGTGCGATCGCCCTCGGCAAGCCGGCGGGCGACCGCGAGCAGCAGCGCGATGGTCAGCTCCGCGACGCTGTCGCTGGCGTAGTCGGGCACGTTGCACACGGCCACCCCGCGGGAGCGGACGGCTGGCACGTCGACGGCGCGGGCGACGCCGGTGCCGAGGTAGCCGACGATCTTGATCGTCGGGCAGCGGTCGAGCACCTCGGCGGGGAACCGGCCGCGCAGGCCGTACAGCAGCAGCCCGTCGGCGCCGTCGGCCAGCTCGGCGAACCGGTCGGCGTCCGGCGCGGCCTCCTCGTACCAGACCAGATCATGGCCGTGCGGCCGCAGGATCTCGGCGGCGAAGGTGGTGGCGAGGTCGCGGTACCGGGGGACTCCGTCGACACAGACGAACTTCATGGCTGCTCCGATCGAGCGGGCGGGGTCAGGTAGCCGACGGTGATCGCCTGCGCGAGTGCGGCCGTCCGCCGCAGCGGCGCGAGGGTGTGGTCGGGGGCGAGGCGGAAGGTCTCGAGCCACCCGGTGTCCTCGTTGGCCACCGCGAGCAGCCCGCCGGGCGAGGCTGACAGGTCACGCGGCCAGCCGCTGGTGGGTGTCCAGTGCGGCCGGCCGCCGGCCGGCGGCAGCGCAGCCACCGAGTTGTGCCCGCGGTTGCCGACCAGGATCGTCCCGGCGTGCACGATGATGTCCGAAGTCTGGTTCGCGCCACGGTAGTCGGCCGGCAGGGTGCTGACCGGCGCGGCGAGCTCGGTGAGCGAGCCGGCGTCGAGGCGGTGCACGGTGCTGGCCAGCTCGCAGACGACGAGCACACCCGTGTCGCCGGTGCGGGCGAGGTGGCGCGGGCCGCTGCCGGGCGGCGCCGCCCAGCTCGCCGCCAGGTGCGGGCCGGCCGGGCCGAACCGGTAGCGGCGCACGGCATCCGCGCCGAAGTCGGCGACGAGCACCCCGTCGGCGAGGGGGAGCGCGCTGTGCGCGTGGCTACTCTGCTGGCGGCTGGTCACGCTCCTGCCGCTGCCGGCGATCGTCGCGTCCAGGCCCAGCCGGTCGCCGGTGAACGTCCAGCAGCAGGTGGCGCCACTGCGGTAATGCGCGGTCACCACCCGCGTGGCGTCCGCGGTCGCGGCGACGTGGACGGCAGCCGGCTCGCTCGCCGCCCGGTCGACCGGGACGAAACCCGCGCCGTCGAGCCGGTACGCGTCCAGGAACCCCTCGTCGCCCGCGGTGCACGCGACGAAGAGCACGCCCGCGTCGGCTGCCCAGGACAGGTAGCCGGGCGTGGCCGGCAACGGCGTGCTGGCGAGCAGGTCGGCGCCGTCCGCGCTGCGCAGCTGCAGCGCCGGCGAGCCGTCCGCGGCGACGCCGGCGAGCGCGAGCAGGGGGTCGGGCATCTCAGGTCCGCTCGCCCGGCGTCGGGTCGTATCCGCCCGGGTGCCGGGCGAAGTCGCTCGTCGGCTGCCGCGCCTGCACCTGGCCCCACCGGTTGCCCGGACCGATGTCGTCCCCGCCGTAGGTGGCCGGCAGCGGCAACCCGCCGTCGACCGGGATCGACGCACCGGTGATGTAGGACGCGTCGTCGGAGACCAGGAAGCGCACGGTCTTGGCGATGTCCGAGGGGGTGCCGGTGCGGCCGAGCGGGATGTCGCGGTCCAGCTCGCGGTAGCGGTGCGCCCGTTCCGCGAACACCTCGATCGCGCCGGGGGCGATGGCGTTGACCCGGATGCGGTGCACCGACAGCTCCAGTGCCCATGACCGCATCGCCCGGTCGAGCGCGGCCTTCAGCCCGCCGTAGACGGCATCGACCGGATCGACCCACCGGGCGCGGATCGAGGTGACGAAGACGATGCGGCCGGCGATCCGCTCGTCGATCATGTGCCGCGACACGAGCTGGGTGAGCAGCAGCGGGGCGCGGAAGTTGATGGCGTACACGTCGTCGACGTCGGTGAGCCGGGTGTCGTACAGCCGCTCGGAGTAACCGCGGCCGGCGTTGTTGACGAGCACCTGCACCGGACCGAAGTCGCCGATGGCCCGCTCGGCGAAGTGCCGGACCTGGTCCGGGTCGCGGAAGTCGGCCTCCACGGGCTCGACCCGCCCGCCGTGACGGCGGGCGGACACAGCCACGTCGCGCGCCTTCGCCGACTCGCCGCGATGGGAGAAGACCACGTCGTAGCCGGCGGCCGCGAGCTCGTCGACGATTCCGGCGCCGATACCGCGGTTTCCGCCGGTGACCACGGCGGTCTCTCTGCTGGTCATGCTGTGTTCACCTTTCGTGCCCGCGAGCGCGCGCCGGCGGATCGATGACTCAGTCTTCGCAGGACGGACTGAGTGATTCGAACTCCTGATCGATGATCTTGGTCATGGCCGAGGTGGACAGCCGCGAGCCGTAGAGCAGGCGGTGCAGGCTCAGCCCGTCGATCAGCGCGAGCAGCCGCTCGGTGACCAGGTCCGGGTTGAGCCGGCGCTTCACTTCGCCGGCCACCTGGGCGTCGACGACCAGTTCGCGCATCGTGCGGAACAGGTCGGTCTCCTCGCTCTGCTGGACCTCCATGAGGAACGGCGCGTTGAGCGCCTGCCCCCAGAAGATGATCTCCAGCCGGGTCTCGGACGCCCGTTCGGCGTCGAGCGGCAGGTTGTCGAGGACCAGCTCGCGCAGCGCCGCGAGGCCGGCCAGCCCTTCCATCTTGCGGGCCCAGCGCTCGCGGATCACGCGGTGCGAGTAGCGCAGGGCTGAAGCCAGTATGTCGTCGCGATCGGAAAAGTAATGCGCGAGCGACCCGGTCGACCAGCCCGACTCGTCGGCGATCACCCGCATGGTGGCGCCCTCGATGCCGGAGCGCGCGATCACGCGGGTCACCGCCTCGAGCAGCTCCTCACGACGCTTACCGTGGTCCACTATCTTTGGCACTGCTGTACTCCTGTTCGCCTGGCGATCCATCGGTGAACGAGCGACGCGGGCCGGCGAGCGCAGCGGTGACCCGCTGCGCGGACAGCCGGCCGCCGTCAGAACCTAGCGCCTGCACGGTCAGCGCTGCGGCGGCATTGCCGTAGTTGACGCAGCGCTCGAGGTCCCAGCCGCTGACCAGGCCGGCGAGCACCCCGGCGGAGAACGCGTCGCCGCAGCCGGTGCTGTCGACCACGGGCACGTCGTACGCCGGCATCCGCCACACGCCGCGGGAATCGGCGACGACGCAGCCGTCCGCGCCGGTGGTCACCACGACCGCGTCCGCGCCCATGTCGCGGAAGATGGCCGCGGCGTCGCTGACCCGGTCGGCTCCCGTGATCTGCAACGCCTCCAGGTCGTTCGGCAGGAACACGTCGACATAGGGCAGATAGCGGCGCAGCAGGTCGGCCGCGTCGGCCCGCTTCACGCCCAGGCAGTCCGCGGTCACGATGCAACCGGCCTGCTTGGCCGCGGACATCAGCTGCACGCACGTGTCGCCGTCGAAGCCGGGCAGGGCATTGACGCCGCCCACGTGGACCGCGGCGAAGCCGTCCAGCTGCGTCCACGGCAGGTGCTCGGCACCGAAGCGGGCGTTGGCGCCCCGCACGTGCCAGGCCGGCCGCGAGCCGTCCGGCGCGATCGGCAGCATGGTGCATGACGTCTGCACGTCGGCGATCGTAGCCAGCCAGCGGGTGTCGACACCGGCGTCGTCGAGCAACGTGCGCACGAATCGGCCCGCCGCGTCGTCGCCGAGCGCGCCGGCGGCCGAGGTCGGGATGCCGAGCCGGGCCAGGTCGACCGCCGTGCCACCGGCCGTGCCGGCCACCGTCAGCCGGATCTCCTCGATGAGCTGGCTGTTCTGCGTATCGGGCAGGCGGCTGATCGGCCGGCCGAGGATGTCGAGAATGTAGGCGCCGAGGCACAGCACACGGCGCTGCTCGGAAGCGGGATTCCCAAGCGTCATAAGGCCATTCCAGGAGCGGGAAGACTTGCCGGATCGGGGCCGAGGGTGTCTTGACGGGCCCACGGGCCGAACCCTAGCATTTATTTCGCTTGTTCACTATACCATCGGCTCGGGCGCTGTTCTCAGCCGTCACGAGCCGCTCGTCACCCGGTCGATCCGATGAAGGAGCCGCATGTACGTGCAGATCTCCCTGCTGCGATGGAAGGACGTCGCCACCGAGGAGTCGGCGCAGGAGGTGCTTGCCCGCTACCGCGAACTGGCCGACATCGACGGTGTCGTCGAGGTCACCGTCGGTAAGAACAGGTCGCCCTGGTCGGCTGGCTACACCGACGTGATCCTGGTGCGTGCCGAGGACCAGGCCGCGATCGAACGCTACCGCACGGACCCGCGCCGCAAGCAGCTGGCCGCGACCGTCGACGAGCTCGAGGAGCACGGCATCGGCGTCGTGCTCGAGCCCGCCTGACCGCACCCGAATGCGTTTTGTCAAAGGAGACAGGTCATGACCACGTCCGCCATCACGCCGGCCGTCCGGCACGCCCAGGTCCAGTCCGCCGACCTGCCGGAGAAGTCGGTCGCCGGCAGCGCGCCGAACGGCGACGTCTACGAGGTGTCGTTGCCGATGTGGCCCGACGAGCGCAAGGGCATCATGAAGTCCGGGATCTGGGAGGCCACTCCCGGCCTGCTGCGCGGCAAGCGCGAGGGCTGGGCGGAGATCTGCCACATCATCTCCGGCCGGGCCACGGTCACCACCGAGGGCGGCGACGCGGTCGAGCTCGGCCCGGGCGACGTGCTGGTGCTGCCGGACGGGTGGCGCGGCACCTGGGAGATCCACGAGACGGTGCGGAAGTTCTACGCACTACAGCGTTTCGACACCTACCGGCCCTGACGTGCCGCGCATCGTCCACCTCGGGCTCGGCAACTTCCACCGCGGCCACCAGGCCGTCTACACGCAACTGGCCGGCGGCGACTGGCGGATCACCGGGGTGGCCCGGAGCAACCGGGCACTGGTAGCAACGCTGCGGCGGCAGGAGATGCGCTACACGGTCCTGACCATCGACGGCGATCACGTCGACGCACAGCGCGTCGACGTGATCGACCGGGCGCTGGTCGCCGCCGACGACCCGGCCGGCGTGACCGATGCGATCGCGTCGCCGGAGGTCACGGTCGTGACGCTGACGATCACCGAGGCCGGTTATCAGGATGACCAGCCCGGTGACCGTTCGCTGCTCGGGCTGCTGGCCGCCGGCCTGTCCCGGCGGGCGGGCGCGGGCGGCCAGCCGATCAGCGTGGTCAGCTGCGACAACCTCACCGACAACGGGCGGGTGCTCTCCGGCGTGATGCGCCGGATCGCCGCTCGTCGCGAGGATTCCGCGCTCGCCGACTATTTGGACGCGCGGGTCGCCTTCCCGGCGACGATGGTCGACCGCATCGTGCCCGCCACGACCGACCGGCACCGCGAGCTGGCCCGCCGGGCCGGCTACGCCGACCAGGTGCCGGTGCCCGCCGAACCGTTTCGGCAGTGGGTCCTGGACGACTCGTTCACGGCCGAAAGGCCGCCGTGGCACGAGGCGGGGGCACTGGTGACCACCGCCGTACACGACTGGGAGACGATCAAGGTCCGGCTGGTCAACGGCAGCAACAGCATGCTCGCGTACCTCGGGCTGCTGCGCGGCCACACGCTGATCGCCGCGGCGTTCGCCGACCCGGTGATCCGCGCCGCCGTCGACGCGCTCGGCGACGAGTACCAGCCCACGCTGCCCGCGCCGGACGGCTTCGACGCGCGGGCCTACCGCGCCGCGCTCGCGAGCCGATTCGGCAACGCCGCGCTCGGGCACCGTACCGATCAGGTCGGCACCGACGGTTCGCTGAAGCTCCGGCAACGGGTCGTCGACACCGCGTCGTGGTACGCCCGACGCTCCGCGCTGCCCAGCGTGCTGTGCCTGCTCACCGCGGCGTACCTGCGGTGCCTGTGTCAGCCGGGGGCGCTCGCCGGCGGCCCGCCGGCCGACCCACGGGCGGCTGCCCTGGCCGAGCGCGGCCGCCGCCATCCCGACGAACACGAGCTGGTGCGTGCGGTGCTCGGCGAGGACGAGCTGTTCGGTGCGGTGCTCGCGGCCGACTCGGCGTTCCAGGAGCGCACCGGCGACCTGCTGCGGGTCCTGGCCCGATCCGGCCCGGCAGCCGCGGTGCGCGCACTGACGGCATAGGCGTCCGGCCCCGCCGGCTACCTGACCTCGGGGCCCGCACTCACTCGTCGATGAGGTGCTGGATGGCCCGGCCGTACCGGCGGATGACCTCCTCCGGCGCCGCGCCTACGGCCGGGGTGTGATAGATCCGTGTGGTGGCGGCGAGCCCGGTCAGCGCCGCGACGACGAGCTCCGCTCGCAGGTGGGCGTCGGCATCGCCGCCGAGGCGTTCGGCGAGCGGCTCGAGGTAGCCGGCGGTGAACTGCTGACGCACGCTATCCGGGTCGGGCGCGGAGAGCCGGAGATTCAGCGAACGGGCGAGCGGCTCGATGGCGCCGCGATCCGACCGGGTGAGCAGTTCCTCGACGAGGCGTGCGCCGAGTTCGGATCGCGGCACGTCCGGCAGGGGCGGCGGGATGATCTTCGCGGAGCGGAGGAACAGCTCGCGCTTGGTCCCGCCGCACTTCATGACCATGGCGGGGGACAGGTCGGCGCGCGCGGCGATGTCACGGATGGTGACCTGGTCGTAGCCGCGCTCCGCGAACAGCTCCGTGGCGGCGGCGAGGATGGCCCGCCAGGACGAACCGGGCGCCGGCTCGTCCGCGGTCGGCGGGTGGGCGGCCCGTGCGACCGGTGTTGCGTCGTGGCTCATCGGAGGCATGCTCCTATGCTGCCCCGCTGGCCTCCTGCCGCGCCGGGGCGGGGTGGGCCGACCCGTTGCCGCGGCTCGTCCGCAGTCGCACGTCGACCACCCGCTCGGCGCCCCAGACCGTGACGGCTCGCGCCTCGGTCGTCGCCCACGGCGTCACCACGGTCAGGACGTAACGCCCGCTCGACGGCAGCGGCAGCTCGTACCGCCCGTCCACCGCGGTCAGGGTGGCCTGCGCCATCTCCCCGCTCAGCCGGGTCAGCGCCACGGTCGCGCCGAGGATCGGGCCCTGGGCGTCGCTGACCTCGCCGGCCAGGGTGAGCCGCTCGCGCAGGACGATGGATTCGATCTGGTGCCCGGCGTGCAGCGTGGCGAGCCGCGACTGCGGCGCCCAGCCTTCGGCGGCCGTGACGATGAGGTAGCGGCCCGCGCCGGGGATCGCCAGGGAGAAGGAGCCGGACGAGTCGGCGTGGCTCCAGTCGACCTGCTGACCCGACGTCGTGAGCAGGGTGACGACGGCGTTGCGCACGGCGTTCCCGCCGCCGGTGACCACCTGGCCGCGCACAACGGCCTCGGGCACGTAGTCCGCGCCGGCCGGCTGTTCGAGGTCTTGCCTCCTTGTCCGGAACAGCGGCAGCGTGAGCAGCGCGGAGACGAGCGACGCCCCGGCGGCGATCCAGAGCATGGTGGCGAGCGCGCCGAAGCCGGGGAGCGCGTCACCGTCGACGTTGACCACCACCGTCGTGGTGACCGCGGCCATGGCGGCGCTCGAGGTCGACGTGCCGACGGAGCGCAGCAGCGAGTTGAGCCCGTTGGCGGACGCGGTCTCGGTCGCGGGGACGGAGCGCATGATCAGGCTCGGCATCGCGGCGAAGGTCATCGACGTGCCGGCCGCGACGAGCATCGCGCCGACGACAATCTGCCAGAGCCCATGGCTGAAGAAGACGCGGGCGGCGTAGAAGACGGCCATGGTCATGGCCCCGGCCAGCAGGGTCGTCTGCGGGCCGAAGCGGCGGGTGATCGACGCCGACACGGGCGCCATCGCGCCGAAGACCAGCGAGATCGGCGCCGTCCACAGCCCGGTGTGCAGGATGTCCAGGCCCAGGCCGTATCCGGTGCGCACCGGTTGCTGCAGCAGCTGGGTCGTGATGAGCATGTTGGCGAACATCGCGAACCCCATCAGGACCGAGGCGATATTCACCAGGAGTACCGCCTGTCGCGCGGCGACCCGCACGTCGACCAGCGGGTTGTGCACCCGCCGTTCGAGGGGCAGCCAGACCGCCGCCAGGACCAGGCCCAGCACGCCGAGCGCGATGGTCCGATAGGACAGCCAGCCCCAGTGGGAGCCCTTGGACAGGGCGAGCAGCAATGCCGTCACCGCGGCAGAGAGCAGCAGGGCGCCCGCGAAGTCGAATGATCCGCGGGTGCGCACGGGGGACTCGGAGACGACCAGCGCCACCGCCGCGAACACCACGGCGCCCGCGGCGGCGCTGACCCAGAACACCGCGTGCCAGTTCATGTGCTCGACGATCAGCCCGGCCAGCGGCAGCCCGGCCCCGGCGCCGATGGCGAGGGTGCCGCTCATCAGCGACACGCCGAGGGGGAGTCGCCGCGGCGGAAGCTCGTCGCGCATGATCGCGATCCCGATCGGGACGAGCGCGACGCCGACGCCCTGCAGGGCGCGGGCGGCGATGATGAGCGGCAGGGTCTGACTGAAGGCGCCGAGCGCGGAACCGACGATCATGACGGCCAGTGCCACCAGCATCATGCGCTTCTTGCCGTACATGTCGGCGAGCCGCGACAGCGTCGGTGTGGCGACGGCCCCCGCCAGCAGCGTGGCGGTGATCAGCCAGGACGCGTTGTCGGGCGTGGTGTGCAGCAGCCGCGGGAAGTCCGGCAGCACCGGTAGCACCAGCGTCTGCTGCAGCGATACGGCGGTACCGCACATCGCCAGCGTGCCGACGGCGACTGCGCTTCGGGTCTTCTCGGCCGTGTCGTTGCCCGAGATGGTGGGCCGATCCACACAGCGCTCCTCATGCTGGAACCACGGTGAACAGCTGTTCACCGTGACCCGAGTCAACCATCAACGCCCGCTGGTGACCAGCTTTTGGGGATGCGAAGGTCGCCACACACGCGGGCGGACCGGCGCCCGCAGCACCGGCCCCGGCGCCGGTGCTGCGGGTCGGCGATCAGCGGCCGGCGACGATCTTGTCGCCCTCGGCGCGCAGCGCGTCGACGAAGCCGTCCGGGAGCTCGCCGAAGTATCCGTCGGCCGCCGTGATCAGCAGGGCGTCGGCGCCGGCCTCGGACACGTAGCGCAGCAGGGCGTCCTTGACCTGCTCGGGCGTGCCGACCAGCGCGCCCATGCCGCCCTGGCCGTGCGTCGCGGCGGAGAGGCCGAGCCAGAGCCGCTCGTCGTGGACCAGCGACTCCTCGACCAGGCCGAGTTGCCGGTTTCGCCCGACGTCCTCGGCGTGCCGGTCCCGGCGGCGGGTCTCGTCGAAGTCCGGCGGCAGCATCGCGTTCGCCGCCGCCCACGCGGCATCCTCGGTGTCACCGAGGATCAGCCGCAGGCTCACCGAGAACCGGGGCACCGGCCGGCCCAGCTCCGCGCAACGGGCGCGGACCTCGTCGAAGCGCGCCTTGACCATCGCGACCGGCTCGGCCCACGACATGTAGACGTCGGCCTGGCGGGCCGCGAAGTCCGCCGCGCCGCTGCTCGCGCCGCCCATGTAGATGGTCGGTCCGCCCGGCTGCACCGGCTTGAGCCGCTGCGAGGTGTTGCGGAACCGGTAGAACTCGCCGTCGATGTCGAGCGGTTCGCCGGCCGACCAGACGCGCCGCATGATGTCGACGTACTCGATGCTGCGCCGGTACCGGTCGTCGTGCGCGACGAAGTCGCCCTCGCGGAACTGGTCGTCGGGGGAGCCGCCGGTGATGACGTTGAGCGTGAACCGGCCGCCCGACAGCACGTCGAGCGTCGTGGCCATCCGCGCCGCGACGGTCGGCACCATCACGCCCGGGCGGTGCGCCAGGAGCACCCGGATCGACGAGGTGTGCGCGAGCGCGTAGCCGGCCAGCGACCACCCGTCGGGAATCTGCGACGAGTAGCCGATCAGCAGGTTGTCGATGCCGGCGCGCTCGGCCGCCTGGGCCGCCTCGATCAGCGCTGCAGGACCGTCGTCACTGTGCTGCGGTGCGAAGCGGGTGATGGAGCTGAGGATCTCGAGGCGGCCAGTCATGGCGTCATCCTTTCGACGGGCGGCGCATTGCCGCGTCGGCTGCCCATGCCGGGATGGTAGACAGCTGTTCGGAATAAATCAACGTAACGATCGAGTCTCGGAAGTGCGGCTACCCCCGTCGCCATTGGTGAGATGGACGCAGGTACTGCATGCGATTCCCGGAGGGTGGCGCGATCGTTCGGGTGCCACGTCAAGTCGTCGGGGAGTCCTTTACTTATCTCACACAAGCGAGTAACAATAGGCGCCTCGCACGTCGAAGCCGCTTCGCGCACCGTCGCTTGCCTGCTTCCGTCGCACCAAAGTCCACGTATGTCCAGCGGGAAGGGACCAAAGCGCCGTGGCGATCATCGATCAGTTGGCAACCCGGGATCGCGACCTGAGACGCCGTGCTCGCAAGGTCATTCCCAACGGGATGTACGGCCACATGGCAGCTCAGGGGCTGCCGGAGGGCTATCCGCAGTTCATCGAGCGAGCCGACGGCGCCCGGATGTGGGACGTCGACGGCCGGGAGTACCTGGATCTGATGTCCAGCTGGGGCCCGATCGTGCTCGGTCACCGGCACCCGGCGGTGGAGGAGGCGGTGCGCACCCAGGCCATCGCCGGCGACTGCTTCGACGGCACGTCGCCGCGCATGGTGGAACTGGCCGAGGCGTTCGTCGACCTGGTGCCCTACGCCGACTGGGCGATGTTCGCGAAGAACGGCACCGATGCGACCACGCTGTGCTGCACGATCGCGCGGGCGCACACCGGTCGCGAGATCATCGTCATCGCGCGGGGCGCCTACCACGGCGCCGCGCCGTGGTGCACGCCTTACCCGGCGGGTGTCACCGCCGCCGACCGGCAGAATCTCGTGTACTTCGAGTACAACGACATCGACTCGCTGCACGCCGCCATCGCGGGGATCGAGGATCGGGTCGCCGCTGTCATCGCCTGCCCCGTGCGCCACGACGTGCGACGCGACCAGGAGCTGGCCGAGCCGCAGTTCGCACGGGCGCTGCGCGAGACGTGCGACCGGATCGGCGCGCTGCTGGTGCTGGACGAGGTCCGCACCGGCTTCCGCCTCGACGTGCGCGGCAGCTGGGAGTCGTTCGGGGTGCGGCCGGACCTGAGTGCCTGGTCGAAGGCGATCGCCAACGGCTATTCGCTCAGTGCCGTGCTCGGCCGCGCTGACCTGCGTGACGCCGCCGGACGTGTGTACACCACCGGGTCGTTCTGGTTCTCCGCGGTGAGCATGGCGGCGTCGCTCGCCACGCTCGGCGTCGTGCGTACCGCCGCGTTCGAGTCGAACCTGCGGGCCGCCGGCGAGCAGCTGCGCGCCGGCCTGCTGGCCCAGGCCGAGGCCCACGGCTTCCAGGTGCGGTACACCGGACCGGTCCAGATGCCGCTGCTGACCTTCGCCGGCGATGACGACTTCGCGCTCGGCAACGCCTGGGCCTCCGCGGCGATCAGCAACGGGGTGTACGTGCACCCGTTCCACAACTGGTTCATCAACGCCGCGCACACGCCAGCGGTGATCGAGGAGATCCTGCAGCGCACCGATGCCGCCTACGCGACGCTCGCCGGCCAGCCGGTCGCCGAGCGCGGATTGCTGACGGGCTGAGCGCGTGGCGTCGGCGTGGAACATAGCGGACCGGATGGTGCGCCAGCTCGCGCTGCTCGAGCGCGACGGGCTCGCCGTTGCCGGCGCGGGCAACGTCAGTGCGCGGCTCGACTCCGGGCGGACGTTGATCACCCGTTCCGGCCTGCGGTTCGGCACCGCGTCGGCGGCCGATCTCTGCGTCGTCGACGAGGACGGGGTGCTTACCGGCGGGGTGCCGGACCAGGAATTGCGGGCCGGCGCCCGGCCGTCGTCGGAGACCCAGCTGCATCTCGGCGTCTACCGGGTCACCGGCGCGCGCGCCGTCGTGCACACGCACGGCGCCTTCTGTACCGCGGTCTCGACGGTGGTCGAAACGCTGCCGCCGGTGCACTATTCGGTGCACCGGCTCGGTGGACCGGTCGGCGTCGTCGGCTACCACACGTTCGGCTCACCGGAGCTGGCGGATGCGGTGGCGACGGGATTTGCCGGGGGAGCCCGGGCGGTGTTGATGCGCAACCACGGCGCCGTCGTCACCGGCGACTCGGTCGAGCAGGCCGCCGAGTTCGCGCAACTGCTCGAGTGGCTGTGCGAGGTGTACTGGCGCGCGTGCGCGCTCGGCACGCCGGCACTGCTCACGCCCGAGCAGCTGGCGGCGGCCGCCGACCAGAGCGGGCGCATCGCGTACATGGCGGAGAGGTAGGTGGCGATGAGCACGTCAGTGACACCCACAGCACGGCTCGCCCCCACCGAGCCGGAGCAAGAGGTGCCGGCCGCAGGTACGCGCGGCAGGTGGCGCTCGGCTACGGTCGGCGTCGCGGTGGTGCTGCCGCTGCTCGCGCTGTACGGCATCTTCCTGTTCTGGCCGCTGATCGACATCCTGCTGCGCAGCTTCGACCCGCTCGGCGAGGTCTCCTACACCCGCCCGAACTTCAGCTTCACGAACTTCACGCAGGTCGGCACCGACAGCCTGCTGCGCATCATCGAGCTGCGCACGCTGCGGCTCGCGCTGTACACCACGCTGATCACCACCGTGCTCGGCTTCCCGGTGGCGTACCTGTTGTCGCGGATGCGACCGCGGCGGGCATCGCTGCTGCTGCTGGGCATCCTGGTGCCGTTCTTCGTGCCCACCGTGGTCCGGCTCTTCTCGTTGACGGTGCTGCTCAGCCCGGACGGCGTTGTCAACTCGTTCACCGAGGCCATCGGCCTGGGCAAGTTCCCGCTGCTGTTCAACACGACCGCGACGGTGATCGGCATGACCGTCTACCAGCTACCGGTCATGATCCTGATTCTGTACGCCGGACTGTCGCGGATCGACACCAACCTGACGCTCGCGGCGCACACGCTCGGCGCCTCGCCGACCAGAGCATTCTTCACCGTCTACCTGCCGCAGGCCAGGCCGACCGTGATCAGCGGGATGCTCTTCACGATGGTGCTGTCGCTCAGCTTCTTCCTGGTGCCGTCGGTGCTCGGCGGGCCGCGCGACCAGACGATGAGCGTGTTCATCCAGCAGCAGATCGAACTGTTCCAATGGGGACAGGCCAGCGCGATGGGCATCGTGCTGCTGATCATCACGATGATCGGCTACGGCCTGACGCTCCGACTGACCGGCGGCGCGACCGTCGGGGTGCCCACCACGGTGGCCAAGGGCACGAGCAACCGCGAGCCGCTGCGTGGCACGCCCGCCGTGTGGGGCAGCCGGGTCGTGCTCGTCATCGTGTTCATCCTGCTGCTCGCGCCGGTGCTGGTGGTCTTCCCGCTCTCGATCGGCACCGGACAGCAGGTGGTCTTCCCGCCACGCGGCTTCACGCTCACCTGGTTCAGCCAGGTGTTCACCGCCGGCGTGTGGATCCCGGCCTTCACCAAGAGCGTGATCGTGGGCATCTCGACGGCCGTGCTGTCGGTCGCGCTCGCGCTGAGCCTGTCCCGCACGGTGCAGCGCATCCGCAACCGCGCGCTGCGCTCGATCATCCTGGCGGTCGCCTTCGCGCCCGTCATCACGCCGCACATCCTGCTGGCGATCGGCCTCTACGACGTGGAGATCCGCCTCCACCTGATCGGCTCGAACGTCGGACTGATCATGGCGCACACCGTGATCGCGTTCCCGCTCGCCTTCTCGATCATCAACAGCGCGCTGGCCCAGAGCGACATCACGCTCGAGCAGGCGGCCTGGACGATGGGCTCGTCGCGCACCCGCACCTTCTGGCTGGTCGTCGTGCGCTCGAAGCTCGGCAGCATCGTGAGCGCCGGCGTGGCCGCCTTCATGGTGTCGTGGGACGACGTGGTCATCGCGCAGTTCCAGAACGGGCTGTCCAAGACGCTCCCCGTTGTCATCTACTCCTACCTCGATTCCGGTGTCGTGCCGGCGGTGCCGGCGATCTCGAGCATGCTCGTGCTCCTGGTGATCGTCGGGTTGGTCGTCTCCCTCGTCGTCGGCCGGGTGGGCGCCCGGCGCGGTCCGGCGTAAAGCCCGAGCGGGCAACAACATGCGTCCTAAAGGAGATCCCGTGGATTCCGTGATGAAGCCAACCCGCACCGCGGCGGCGGCGCCGAGCACCGAGGGCGCCCGCGGCAGCGTCCGGATCGACGGCGTCAGCTGCGGGTTCGACGCCACGACCGTGCTGCGCGGGCTCGATCTCACCATCGATCCCGGCGAGTTCCTCACCCTGCTCGGACCGAGCGGGTCGGGCAAGACCACCCTGTTGCGCGTCATCGCCGGACTGATCGAGCCGAGCGCCGGACGGGTGGTCGTCGACGGCGCGGACGTCACGAAGCTGCCGCCGCAGAAGCGCGATCTCGGCTTCGTCTTCCAGAACTACGCGCTGTTCCCGCACCTGACCGTGCGGCAGAACATCGAGTACCCGCTGAAGGTCCGCAAGATCCCGGCCGCCCAGCGCCGGGAGCTGATCGCCGAGATGCTCGACATCGTCGGCCTGACCGGGATGGACAAGCGCTATCCCAGCCAGCTCAGCGGCGGCCAGCAGCAGCGGGTCGCGCTCGCCCGGTCGCTTGTCCACCGGCCGAAGGTACTGCTGCTGGACGAGCCGCTCGGCGCGCTCGACCGGCGGCTGCGGCAGGAACTCGGCCGCGAGTTGCGCCGCATCCAGCGCGAGACCGGCACGACGGCCATCTACGTGACGCACGACCAGGAGGAGGCCTACGTGCTCTCCGACCGGATCGGCATCATGCGCGACGGCCTGCTCACCCAGCTCGGCTCGCCGATCGAGCTGTACCAGCAGCCGGGCGACCTGTTCGTCGCCGGATTCCTGGGCGACGTCAACCTGGTCACGGGCCGCGTCCTCGAACGCGGCCCGGCCGCGACCGTGATCGACATCGGCGGCAGCCGGCTGCCCTGCCGGGACGAGACGGACACGGCCGTCTCGGCCGAGGCCACCTGCGTCATCCGCCCGGAACACCTGAGCGTCCGGGCGATCGGCTCCACCTCGGCGGCCGAGCACGAGCAGCACTACCTCGCCAACGCTTTCGTCGACGACGCCTACTTCCTCGGCCAGGCGTTCCGGCTCAAGTTGAGCTGGCAGCAGGGCTCACTGACCGCGGACGTGGATGCCGGTGGCCGCCTTCCAGCGGTGGGCGAGGAGGTCTCGGTGTTCGTCCGAGCCGGCACGGCGAGCGTCGTGCGCTCGCGCGAGTCGGCACCGCAAGCCACGCAGTAGTCAACA
The DNA here is from genome assembly GCF_040682015.1 of Dactylosporangium sp. NPDC051485. NCBI lineage: Bacteria > Bacillati > Actinomycetota > Actinomycetes > Micromonosporales > Micromonosporaceae > Dactylosporangium > Dactylosporangium sp. NPDC051485. Next base: position 66,728 of record NZ_JBFAZW010000031.1, on the reverse strand, counting down.
CCGCACGGCGGGCGTCGACGCGGTAGCCAACACCCCACGGCGAGCGTCGAGCCGGCACCGCTGGCCACGCAGTAGCCAACACCCCGATGCAACACCTCCACCCGACACCCCGATCAAGCAGGAGAAGCAATGAAGAGACGGCAGTTACGTCGGTGGCCGCCAGTCGTGGCGCTGCTCGCCATGGCCCTCATCGCCTCGGCGTGCTCCTCGTCGAGCGATGGCAACAGCGGCGGGTCGTCCGCCGCCGGCGGGCCGAAGGGCGAGATCGCGTACTTCGACCTGAGCGGCGGATCCGCCTCCAAGGCACTCGCCGACGGCCTGTGGAAGAACTTCACCACCGAGACCGGCGTGCCGGTGACCGTCGACTTCGGTGGCACGATCGCGAAACTGCAGGCGGCGGTGCAGGCGGGCCAGGTGCCCTGGAGCCTCGCGCAGACGCCGTTCCTGCCCGCGGTCGACCAGGCGAAGCTGCTGCAGAAGATCGACACGTCGATCGTGCCGGTCGACCAGCTGCAGCCGGGCACGTACGACGAGTACAGCATCCAGTACGGCACGTACGGCATGAACCTGACGTGGAGCCTCAAGAACTTCCCGGCCTCCGGGCCGCAGCCGAGCTCGATGGCCGACCTCTACGACACCCAGAAGTTCCCCGGCAAGCGCTGCTTCATGAGTGACGTGCGCGTCGGCTGGGTCCTCGAGAGTGCGCTCATCGCCGACGGCGTGGCGCCGAGCCAGCTGTACCCGATCGACCTGGACCGGGCCATCAAGAAGCTCGGCACGATCAAGAACGACATCGTGTGGAACGCCTCGCCGACCCTCGAAGTGCAGAACTTCGAGAACGGGTCCTGCGCGATCGGCATCATCGCCAACGGCATGGCCAAGACGATGATCGTGGCGGACAAGTACCCGGCGAGCTTCACCTGGAACCAGGCCGGCTGGGCCAGCTCCTCGTTCGGCATCCCGAAGGGCGCGCCGAACGCGAACGCCGCGCAGCACCTGCTCAAGTGGATCATCACCGACACCAAGGGCCAGGCCATCTACAGCGAAGCGGCCGCCTCGCCGGTGCCGACCGGGCTCAAGCACTTCGACCCGTCGAGCATCACCGACCAGACGCTGCTGCGGTTCCTGCCGGCCGGCGACAACATGAAGGACACCACCCCGCGCAACAACCAGTGGTGGACCGACAACCAGGTGACGGTCAACAACACCATCAACAAGTTCAAGGCCAGCTGATCACCCCGGCCCGGATCGCGGGACGTCCGCGACAGCACCACCCGCGATCCGGGCCGGGACCACACGTGAGATAGGAGCGTGCCGCAGCCATGCGGATCGTGATCACCGACTGCGACCACGCCACGGTCGACATCGAAGAGCAACTGGCCGCCGAACACGGTGCCGAACTGGTACTCGCGCGGTGCCGCACCGCGGCCGACGTCATCGCGGCCGGCGCCGGCGCCGACGCGCTGGTCGTGCAGTACGCACCCATCGACGCGACCGTGCTGGACGCGCTGCCGACCGTTCGGGCCGTCTCCCGCTACGGCGTCGGCGTGGACACCGTCGACGTCGACGCCGCATCGGCCCGCGGCGTCGCCGTCTGCAACGTGCCGGGTTACGCCGACGAGGAGGTGGCCCAGCACGCCGTCGCGCTGGCGCTCGCGGTCGAGCGCGGCGTGCTGCCGCTGGACCGCAGCGTACGCGCCGGGCGCCCCGACTACGCCGCCGCGGGGCCGCTGCATCGCAGCAGCGAGCGCACGTTCGGGGTGGTCGGCTTCGGCGCCATCGGCCGGACCACGGCCCGCAAGGCGGCCGGCCTCGGCTACCGCGTGGTCGCCCACGACCCCCGGTACCCGTCGGGCGAACGGCTCGACGGTGTCGTGCAGCTCTCGTTCGACGAGCTACTCGCCGCCGCCGACGTGGTGTCGCTGCATGTGCCGCTCGTACCGGCGACCCACCATCTCATCGATGCCGCCGCGCTGGCCCGGATGCGGCCCGGCGCGGTGCTGGTGAACACCTGCCGCGGCGGGGTCGTCGACACCGACGCGCTGGTGGCCGCTCTCGCCGGCGGGCAGCTGGCCGGCGCCGCGCTCGACGTGGTCGATCCCGAGCCGCTGCCCGCCGGACACCCGCTGCTGACGCAGCCCCGGGCGGTGCTGACCCCGCACGCCGCGTGGTACTCGGAGGAGTCCGTGAGCGAGCTGAAGCGCCGGGTGATGGCCAACGCCATCGCCGTCTGCGAAGGCCTCGCGCCCGCCGACATCGTCAATCCCGAGGTGCTCGCCCGCACCGTCCGCGCCTGACTCACCCCCGACAGAGGAGCCATGCAGACCCGCGAAGCCACTCATCCCGCCGAGATCACCTCGATGGACACCGACGCCCTGCGCGGCCGGTTCGTCGTCGACGACCTCTTCCGGCCCGGCGCAGTCCGCTTCGTCTACAGCCACGAGGACCGCATCGTGCTCGGCGGTGTCGTTCCCCTCGACAGCCCGCTGTCGCTCGGGACGGACGACGCGCTCTACGCCGAGTACTTCTGCCAGCGTCGCGAGCTCGCGATCACCAACCTGGGCGGCGCCGGCACCGTGACCGCCGACGGCGCGCAGTTCGCGCTCGCCGCCGAGGACGTGCTGTACATCGGCCAGGGCACCCGCGAGGTCAGCTTCGCGAGCGACGATGCCGCGAATCCCGCGACCTACTACCTGTTCTCGGCCACCGCGCACACCAGCCTGCCGACCACACTGGTAACGAAGGCTCAGGCCGCCGAGACCGCGGCCGGCGCCGCCGAGACGGCGAACCGGCGCACCATCCGCAAGTACCTGCACCAGCAGGGCGTCGGCACCGCGCAGATCGTGCTCGGCATCACCAGCCTGGAACCGGGCTCGGTCTGGAACACCATGCCCTGCCATACGCACGGCCGGCGCACCGAGGTGTACCTGTACTTCGGGCTCGGCCCCGAGCACCGCGTCGTACACCTGATGGGCGAGCCACGGTCCACCCGCAACCTGATCCTCGCCGACCGCGACGTCGTCATCTCGCCCAGCTGGTCGGTGCACACCGGCGCCGGCACGTCGAACTACGCGTTCGTCTGGGCGATGGCCGGCGAGAATCAGGAGTTCGAGGACATGCAACAGGTGGCGACCGATGCGCTGCGCTGACTCGGCGGAACTCTCCCCGTCCGAGCTGCGGCTGGCGTTCGCCGCGTTCCCCTCCGGGGTCGCGGCCGTCGCGGCACTGCACGACAGCGTCCCGGTCGGGCTGGCGGCGAGTTCGTTCACGTCGGTGTCGCTGGACCCGCCGCTCGTCTCGGTCTGCATGGCGCACACGTCGACCACCTGGCCGGTGCTGCGGCACGCCACCAGTATCGGCCTGTCGATCCTGGCCGAGGGCCAGCACGCCGCCTGCCGCGCGCTTGCGGCCCGCACCGGCGACCGATTCGCCGACCTGTCCTGGCAGGCGACCGGCACCGGCGCCGTCGTGATCGAAGGATCGCCGCTGTGCCTGGAGTGCACCGTGCACGCTGAGGTGTCGGCCGGCGACCACGACATCGTGCTGCTCGCCATCCACGGCCTGCTGCACCGCAGCGACGTCGCGCCGCTGGTCTTCCACCGCAGCAGATTCCGCCGGCTCACCGACTGACCAAACCCCTGGTACGACCTGCGCCGCACCGCCGCGGCTGGGCCAACACAGCGGCGAGGTCCGCCGCCTGGCTGCAAGAGGAGAACCACTAGTGCTTCACGCCGACCGGGCAACGCTGCCGGCACTCGATCCAGGTGACCCGGCAAGCCTCGACGACCTGCTGACCGACGACGAGAAGGCCGTGCGCGCATCGGTACGCCAGATGCTCGACAGGTCCGCCGAGCCGTTCATCGCGGAGTGGTTCGAGCGAGGCGGCATACCGAACATCCGCGAGCTCACCAAGGAACTCGGCGCCCTCGGCGTCCTCGGCATGCATCTGGAGGGCTACGGCTGCGCCGGTATGTCGGCGACCGAGTATGGCGTCGCATGCCTGGAGATCGAGGCGACCGACTCCGGTCTGCGCTCGCTCGTCTCCGTGCAGGGCTCGCTCGCGATGTTCGCGATCTGGCGCTGGGGCAGCGAGCAGCAGAAGCAGGAGTGGCTGCCCCGGATGGCGGCCGGCGAGGCGATCGGCTGCTTCGGCCTCACCGAGCCCGACGCCGGCTCCGATCCGGGCAGCATGCGGACCCGCGCCCGCAAGGACGGCAGCGACTGGGTCCTCGACGGCCGGAAGATGTGGATCTCCAATGCGCCGTACGCCGACGTCGCCATCGTGTGGGCGAACACCGACGACGGCGTTCGCGGCTTCATCGTGCCCAGCGACACCCCCGGCTTCTCGGCACCCGAGATCAAGCACAAGTTGTCGCTGCGCGCCTCGGCGACCGGCGAGTTGGTGCTGGACAACGTGCGGCTGCCCGAGTCGGCGGTGCTGCCCGAGGCGCGGGGGCTCAAGGGACCGCTGTCCTGCCTCAACGAGGCGCGGTACGGCATCGTGTGGGGCGCACTGGGCGCGGCCCGGTCGAGTCTCGAGGCGGCCCGCCGGTATGCCCTCGACCGTGTCCAGTTCGGCAAGCCGATCGCGGCGTTCCAGCTGACGCAGCAGAAGCTCGCCGACATGTCGCTGGAGTACATCAAGGGTTACCTGCTCGCCGTGCACCTCGGCCGCCGCAAGGACGCCGGCCTGCTGCGACCGGAGCAGGTCAGCATCGGCAAGCTCAACAACGTCCGCGAGGCGCTCGAGATCTGCCGCACCGCCCGGACCGTCCTCGGCGCCAACGGCATCTCACTGGAGTACCCCGTCATCCGCCACCAGAACAACCTGGAGTCCGTGCTCACCTACGAAGGCACGGTCGAGATGCACACGCTCGTGCTCGGCCAGGCCCTCACCGGCCACGCGGCGTTCCGGTGACGGCCACGGCCTCGATCGAGCGCGTGGGCGTGATCGGCGCCGGCCAGATGGGCGCTGACGAGGCCTCCTGGTGCGACGTCAGGGGACGAGCACGAGCTTGCCGTGCACGTGGCCACGCTGGCTGAGGCGTTGTACCTCGGCGGCGCGTTCGAGCGGGTACGTGCCGGCGACCGTGGTGGTCAGCTGTCCGCGCGCGGCCAGCTCCGCCAACCCGGCCAGGCCGCCCGTGGACCAGTCCTTCGGCGTGCCGGCGCTGAACGTCACGCCCAGTTCCCGGGCGGCCGGGTCGGCGATGGTGACGATCCGGCCGGTTCCGCCGCGCAGCGCGTTGGAGTCGGGCAGCGCACCCTTGCCGGCCACGTCGAACACCGCGTCGATCTGCCGGGCCGACGCGCGGACCCGGTCGACGAGGCCCTCGCCGTACAGCATCGGGATGGCGCCCAGCGACCGGACATAGTCCTGATGGTCTTCGCTCGCGGTGCCGATGACCGTCGCGCCGCGGGCAACGGCCAGCTGCACGGCGATGGTCCCCACCGACCCGCTGGCCCCGTGAATGAGCACGGTCTCGCCGGCTCGTACTCCCAGGAGGTCCAGGCCGCGCTCGGCGGTCTCAGTCGCGGTGGGCAGCGTGACCGCATCGGCGAACGACAGCCCGGTCGGTATGTGGACAACCTGGCTGGCCAGGGCGTACTCGGCGTACGAACCGGCCGGGGGGTCGGCCCAACCGACCACCGGCTCGCCGACCGCCACATCCGTCACATCTTCTCCGACCGCGTCGACGACGCCGGCAACGTCGATGCCGGGGATTGCCGGCAACGTGGTCGGGATGATGGCCTGCATCGCGCCGGATCGGATCGTGGCGTCCACCGGGTTGACCCCGCTCGCGCGTACCCGGATGCGGACCTGGTGCGCTCCTGGATCGGGCACGGGAACGTCGGCCATGTGCAGCACCTCGGGGCCGCCGAACGTGTCGAACACGATCGCCTTCATGTCGCAGCTCCGTTCGTCGTTGTCTGGGTATGTCGTGAGTGTTTGGACCCGCTCAGCGGATGTCCGGTGGGCCAGGGTGCCTGAGGTCCTGCGGCAGCGGCTCAGCCGGGCTGTACATCACCGGCGAGGAACCGTCGGCGAGGGCCGCCGGCGAGTCCGTCAGCCGGAACCGGTCCCGGACCCGTCCGAGGAAGTCATGCTCCGCCAGGCGGAGCAGCTTGGCACGTCGCGGCCCGGCGTAGACGGAGACCCAGTCGCCCGGGTCCAGCACCCCGCGGAGCTGGCCGTCGAGGGTGACGGCCACCCGCCCGGACCGCTCCAGGACCCGCACGGCAACACGCTGGTCCCGCGCGGCGAGGACGAGGCTGCGGTTGAAGACCATGTGCGGGGCGACCGGCGTGAAGACCAGCGCGTCGAGGTGCGGCGAGACGATCGGGCCGCCGGCGGCGAAGCTGTACGCGGTCGACCCGGTCGAGGTCGCGATGATCAGCGCGTCGGCTGAGTAGGAGGCGAAGAGCCGGCCGCTGACGTAGACGGCGAGACTCGCCTGACGATTGCGCACGAGTTTCTCGAAGACCACGTCGTTGAGCGCGATCACGTCGAGCGGCACGCCCCAGCCCACCTGCGTCGCATCGCTCGGACGAACCTGTGGCGGCGGAAGCGCCGGGCCACGGCCGTAGCGCAGCAACACCTGCATCTCAGCGGGGATCTCCAGCGGGCGCGAGGCCCGCATGGTCAAGGTGAGCCGGCCGTCAACGGCAAACTGCCCGGTGTGCACGGCGTCGAGCGCCGCGGCGACGGCACTCGCCTTCACCTCGGTAAGAAATCCCACCCGGCCGACGTCGACGCCCAGCACCATCGCGTCGATGGCGGCCGCGACCCGGACGCCACGCAGGAACGTGCCGTCGCCGCCGACGGTGACGATGAGACTCGGGTGGCCGGCGCGCGCGGCCTCGTCCGCCGGACTGAGGCGGCCACATTCGGGCGAGTCCCATACGTCGATGTCGACGCACTGGATCGCCCGTTCGCCGGCCCAGCGACGGACGTCCCCCGCGGCCGAGAGCGCCGCCGGCCGGCCGCCGTGCACCACAAGCCCTATCCGGTCAATCATGGACGCTCCTCGCCAGGGATGTCCCTCAGCACGGCCGGCGCCGGCCGGCCGTTTTGCGGCATCAATCCGTAGACGGCGCCATCGAGCCTGGGCGCCCACGCCTTCGCGGGGGAGGCGAGCGGCCGGATCAGGCGCCGATGGTCTCCCGCCGCCACACGCGCGGCAGGATCTCGGTGGCGTACAGGTCGCAGAGCTCCCGGTAGTACGGGCCGGTGTTGGCGACGAATACGTCGTCGTAGCCGGCCTTGTCGTACTGCTCGATCATGGCCAGGTGGCGGTCGGGATCGGGGCCGAGCACGACCACGTTCTTGAGCATGTCCGGTGTGACCAGCCGGCTTGCCTGCTCGAAGTGCCGGGGTGACGGCAGCATCACGGTCAGTTCGCCGGGCAGGGCCATGTTGCGCCACTTCTCGTGCGCGATCCGCAGCGCCTCGTCCTCGGTCGGGGCGTAGCACGCGAAGAAGCCGGCCTGGGCGGGTTTGGATCCGCCCCCGCCGGTACGGAACCGTCGCACCAGGTCGGGCTCCGGCGTGACGCCGATGTACCCGTCGGCGATCCGCGCGGCGAGTGTGACGGCTTTCGGGCCGAGGGCGGACATGAACACCTTCGGCGGCTGCTCGGGCAGCGTGTAGAGCCGCGCACTCTCCACGGTGTAGTGCTCACCGCGGTGGGTGACGGACCGTCCGGTCCACAGCTTGCGCATGACCTCGACGGCCTCTTCGAGCATGGCGAGGCGGACGCCGGCCGGCGGCCAGGGGTCGCCGAGGATGTGCTCGTTGAGGGCTTCGCCGGTGCCCACGCCCAGGGTGAACTTCCCGCCGGTGAGCACCGCGCTGGTCGCCGCCGCCTGGGCGATGACCGCCGGGTGGATGCGAACCGTAGGACAGGTCACCGCCGTGGTGATCGGCAGCGAGCAGACCTGGCTGAGCGCGCCGATCACCGACCAGACGAACGGGCACTGGCCCTGCTCGTCCAGCCAGGGATGGTAGTGATCGGAGATCCACAGCTCCTCGAAGCCGGCCCGCTCGGCCGCCATGGCCCGTTCGATCAGGTCGGCCGGCCCGTTCTCCTCGCATGACAAGACGTACCCCAGCCTCATACGGGCTGCGCTACCCGCTACCGAACCGGCTACGCCACCCGAACGCCTCCAGCGGAGATCTCCAACTCCGGGAAGGACCCTTCGGCATCGCGACGGCCGGTTGACACGTGCCGGCCCGCGTCGTCGCGACGACGGACGCCGGTGGCCTCACGTCCTCCTCGACGGCACCGAAGCCGGCATCTGGAGATGACCCGCGGCCGGAGGTGCTCGGCGGGTGAGCGGCTCCGCAACGACCCGCCGGCGGTACCCGCCCGGCCTACGGTGGCGGCGTGGAGGAGTTCACCGTGAACGTCCCCGACGACGCTCTCGAGGATCTGCGGCGGCGGCTGTCCGGGGCCCGCTGGCCGGAACCGGCGACGGTGCCGGACTGGAGCCAGGGCGTGCCCGCCGGCTGGCTGCGGGAGCTGTGCGACTACTGGGCCGACGGCTACGACTGGCGCCGCTTCGAGCACCGGATCAACACCCTGCCACAGTTCGTCACCGACGTGGACGGGCTGGACATCCACCTGCTCCACGTCCGGTCGCCGCAACCGGACGCGCTGCCGCTCGTGCTGACACACGGCTGGCCCGGCTCCGTCGTGGAGTTCCTCGACGTCCTCGGCCCGCTCACCGACCCGGTCGCACATGGCGGCGACGCGGCCGACGCCTTCCACGTGGTGTGCCCGTCGCTGCCCGGGTTCGCGTTCAGCGGGAAGCCGGTCGAGCCGGGCTGGGGACCGTCCCGCATCGCCGCGGCGTGGGCGGTGCTGATGAGCCGGCTCGGTTACGAACGCTTCGGCGCGCAGGGCGGCGACTGGGGTGCGACGGTGACGACCCACCTGGCCGCGCAACATCCCGGCCGCGTCGTCGGCATCCACCTCAACTTCGCGCCGCGGGCCGTCCCGGCGTCCACGGCGGACACCGCCGAGGAGCTGACCGACTTCGAACGGCACAGCCTCGCGGACCAGGCGTACCACAGGGCGTGGGGCAGCGGCTACGCCGTGGAGCAGGCGACCCGCCCGCAGACGATCGGGTACGCGTTGGTCGACTCGCCGGTCGGCCAGTGCGCCTGGATCGCCGAGAAGTTCTGGGCGTGGACCGACCACGCCGGCGACCCGCTCACCGCCCTGAACCGCAACCAGATGCTCGACAACATCAGCGTCTACTGGCACACCCGCAGCGGCGCCTCGTCGGCGCGCATCTACTGGGAGGACGGGTTCGCGCGCGGCGGCGGGCGGACCATTCCGCCGGTGAGTGTGCCGGTCGGCGTCTCGGTGTTCCCGAAGGAGATCATGCGGCCGTCGCGGCGCTGGTGCGAGGGGCAGTACGCCGACCTGCGCTTCTACGAACTCCTCGACCGGGGCGGCCACTTCGCCGCGTTCGAACAGCCGGACCTGTTCGTCGACCAGGTGCGCCGTGCGTTCCGGGAGATGCGTTGACGATCTCCGCCGGCTCCACCCGGCCCGGCGACAACACCCCCGGATCGTGCGTGCAACAGGGGTGGCAGGTCATACCGGGCCGGGCGAGGCGAGGGGTCCCCGGCTGGTTCAGCCGGCCGCTGCCGCCAGCTTGATCAGGTCGGCGACCGCGTCGGGCTGGGAGACGTAGATGGCGTGGCTGCCGGCGACCTCGACGACGGTCGAGCCGGTGCGTTCGGACATCGCCCGCTGGGCCGGCGGCGGGATCATGCGGTCGTCGGTGGCGACCAGGTACCAGCTCGGCTTGGTGCGCCACGCGGGTTCGTTGACGGCGCCACTGAGCGCGTCCACGCCCCACGGCACCTGGGAGTCGGCGAGGAACGCGGCCTGGTCGGCCGGAAGGTCACCGGCGAACGAGGCGTGGAACTTCTCCCGGTCGAGGAAGAGGAAGCCGTCGACGGGCGGCAGGATCGGCGGGACCGGGGCACCCGGGGGCGGGTCGGCGATGAGGGAGTTCACCGACTCGCCCTTGTCGGGCGCGAACGCGGCGATGTACACCAGCGCGGCCACCCGCGGGTGGTTGCCGGCCTCGCTGATCACGGCTCCGCCGTACGAGTGGCCGACCAGGATCGCGGGACCGTCCTGGCGGTCGAGGACGAGCCGGGTCGCCTCGACGTCACCGTCGAGCGAGAAGGTGGGGTTCTGCACGACGCTGACGCGGTACCCGTCCCGCACGAGCCGGTCGTACACCGGCTGCCAGCCGGACCCGTCGACGAAGCCGCCGTGGACGAGCACCACGTTGGATACTGCTGGAGAGCTCATGACGTATCACTCCTCATGCACTGGATCGGTGCGACGCGAGTGACGGTAGGCGGCCGGTGGCCCCGGTCGATTGCGTCAAATGACTGGTACGGGTCAACCGCCCGGCGCCGGCGGGTCGGTGTCCGCCAGCGCATCCCGGAGGGCCGCACGCGAGGTGATCCCCAGTTTCGGGAACATCTGGTACAGGTGGGTACCGACTGTCCGGGGTGAGAGGAAGAGCCGCTCGCCGATCTGTTTGTTGGTCAGGCCGGCGGCCGCGAGCTCGGCGATCTCGCGCTGCTGCGGCGTCAGCGCGCCCGGACCGGCCGGGGCCAGGTGACCCGTGGTCTGGCCGGTCGCGCGCAGCTCGGCCGCCGCCCGCGCCGCCCACGGGCGGGCGTCCAGCCGCTGGAAGGTGTCCAGGGCGGCGGTCAGGTGCCGGCGCGCCTCGGTCGTGGCCTTGCCGCGCCGCAGCCGTTCGCCGTAGGCGAGCGCGATCCGGGCGCGATCGAACGGCCAGCGCTCGCCGCCCGCGACGGCGAGCGACGCGGCGAACCGGGCCGGCGCTTCCTCGTCGGTCGCGGCCAGGGCGGCCGCCCCTTCGATGGTCATGGCCAGCCGCGCGGACATCCCGGCCACGCCGGAGGTGCGGGCCGCGGCGACGTGCGCCGCCGCCTCGGCGCTTCGTCCGGTACGCACCGCCGCCTCCACCACATCCATGATCACCCAGAGTGCGTGCGGCACGTGGTCGGCCAGCTCGCCGACGGGGGTGATCACCGCGGCGTGCCGGTACGCCTCCTCGAAGTCCCCGCGGCCGAGCGCATCCGTCAGCATCGCCTGGGCGGCGATACGCGAGACGAGGCTGGCGCGGCGCGGGGCCGCCCACATCGTCATCCGGTCGGTCAGCCGCTTGACGGTGTCGTGCTCGCCGCGCGCGGCGGCCAGCATCGCCAGCAGGTACAGGCCGATGCATTCCAGCAACCGGTAGTTGTGGGTGCGGCACAGTGCGATGTGTTCCTCGGCGAGTGGTCGCATCTCGTCCCACTCGCCGGTCATCATCTGGTCCAGGCCGAGCAGGGAACGGGCGTGCAGGGACAGCGTGACGGCCGCGCCGCGGTCGTCACGCAGGATGCCGGACAGCGCGGTGCGGCAGAACGTGAGCCGGTCGACGAACATCGCGGACAGGCCGACCCTGACGCTCCACACCGGATCGGCCTGGTCGGTCAGGTCGGCGATCGCCCGGTCGATGCGACCGAGCAACGCCGGCGCGGTGCGGGCCGGGTCGGCGAACGTCCCGGCCATCAGCGCGAGCAGCTCGGGCACCGGAGGGGTGAGCCGGGCGAGCGCGGTGCGGAACCGCTCCCACAGCTCGGCCCGTCCGCCGAAGTAGCACACCCAGCCGAGGGTGTAGAACGCCTCGACCAGCGTGGCGTTGCCGCCGTCGTACGGCGTCGGCTGCATCTCGATGGCGCCGACCAGCAGCCGGTGTGCGGTGTCGACGTCGCCCTCGCCGCTGAGCAGCAGGTGATGCGCGGCGGCGACCGCGGACACGAGCGGCCGGTCGCCGTCGCTCTCGCGGGCATCGGCGAGCAGGCGGGGGACATCGCGCAGATCACCGGTCACGACCGCGCCGAGGTACGCCGCTTCGGCGAGCCGGCGGCTGCGGCCGGCGCCCACCGGGCTGAGGTCGGCGGCGTACAGCAAGGCGGTGACCGCCCCGGCGGCGTCACCCCGGCTGCGGGCCGTGTGCGCGGCGTCCTCGAGCAGGCGGGCCACCCCTTCGTCGGTGCCGATGGTCGCCTGGGCCAGGTGCCAGGCGCGCCGCTCCGGGCGGTGCGCCAGGCTCCCGGCAAGATCGGTGTGCGCCCGCACGCGCTCGTCCACCGTGGACAGGTCAACCACCGCCGAGCGGGTCAGCGGGTGGTGGAACGCCACGGTGCCGGCGTGCTCGTCGACGTGGACCAGGCCGGCCCGCTCGGCCGGGGCCAGCGCCGCGAGGCCCCCGGCACCCGTGGCGAGGGTGTCCAGCCTGCCCGTGCCGTCCAGTGCGGCCAGCAGCAGGAGGCGCCGGGTCGGTTCGGGCAGGCCTCGTACCCGCGACTCGAAGGCCGCCTGGAGACGGCGGTTCAGCGGGAGTACCTCGGGCAGCGATCCCATGCCGGACTGCTGGCGATCGGTGAGCGCCAGCGGAAGCTCCAGCAGCGCCAGCGGGTTGCCCTGGGCGTCCGCGAGCAGGCGCCGCCGGACCCGGGGCGCCAATGCCGGAAACCGCTGGGCGACCAGCGTCGTCGCGGCTCGCTCGTCGAGCGGCCGGACCTCGTGCTCCCGCAGCCCCGCCCGGTCGAAGAAGCTCTCCTCCCCGATCCGGTACGCCGCCAGCAGCCCCACCCGGGCCGGCAGGCGACGCGCGACGATCGCGAACACCATGGCGCTGGCCCGATCCAGCCACTGCAGGTCATCGAGCATCAGCAGCACCGGACCGCTCGCCGCCGCCCGGTCGAGCAGCGCCAGCGCCGCGTTGGCGATCATCAGCAGGCCGGGTGGTGACCCGTGGCGGACCCCCAGCGCGATACCGAGCGTGCGCCGGTGCGCCGGGCTCAGCCCCGCGAGATCCTCGATCAACGGGCGCAGGGCCTGGTGCAGGGCCGCGAAGCTGTACGCCGCCTCGAACTGTGTGCCCGAAGCCACCAGCACGTGCGTCCCCGCCGTCGTGGCGTGCCCGGCCGCCGCCCCCAGCAGCACCGTCTTGCCGACACCGGGCTCACCGAACAGCAACAGGGCGCCACCCGCACGCCCTGACCGATCCACGAACGAACGCAGCACCAGGAGGTCGTCGTCACGACCGACCACGTCGGCCTCGCCGCCGCCACCCGCCGTCACACCACCGACAGACACATCGCGCACGTGGGCCGCCGGGGACTCGAACCCCGGAAGCGCCGAACTCCCTGACCATCCCGGCCCGTTACCGCATCCTAGGGGTAACGGGCCGAGATGCTTGATGCCGTATGGCTGAAGGCTGGTGGGCCCGTGGCTATGGCGTCAGGACGAGCCTGGCGTGCGCGCCGTGCCGTTCCTGCTCCCAGGCGCTGGCGACCTCGGCCAGTGGCAGCCGGATCACGTCGACGGCGATCTCGCCGAGGGCGGCGCGTTCGGTGAGGGTCCGGTATGCGTCGCGCCGCGTCTGCAGCGGGACCCGGAAGACCACGAACCCGAGGATCTCCAGTTCGGCGGCGAGGATCACCGTCGAGGGGAGGTCGATGGTGGGGCCGGTGGAGGCGCCGATCTGGACGTGCCGTGCCCCGGGTGCGGCGGCCTGCATGGCCGCCAGGGCCGGTTCGCCCCACAGCGGGTCGATGATGACGTCGATGCCGTGGTCGCCGGCCGCCTGCCGGAAGGCGGACCGCAGGTCGGTGCCGGGGGCGAGGACCACCGTGGCGTCCGCGCCGAGCTGTCGTGCCCGCCGCAGGCGGTCCGGGTTACGGGCGGCGGCGATCACGTGGGAGGCGCCCAGGGCCTTGGCGGCTTGCACCGCGACGGACCCCACCGCTCCGGTCGCGCCGAGGACGAGCACCGACTCGCCGGGCTGCAGCCTGGCGCGCCAGCTCAGGGCGAGCCATGCGGTCAGGCCGGTGTTGCCCAGCGCGGCCGCGGTGGCGTCGTCCACGCCGGCGGCCACGTCGAGCAGGTCCGTCTCGGGCACCAGGGTCCGCTGGGCCCAGGACCCGAATGGCGCCACCGGGGCGTCGAAGTAGACGCGCCGGCCGTGGGCCGTCCGGCCGACCCCGTCGGAGCCCACCACGGACGGAATCGGCGGCGGCCCGGTGTAGAACGAGCCGGAAGCCTTGGCCAGGTCCAGGTGGTTCACGCCGGCGGCGGCCACGTCCACCACGACCTGACCCTCGCCGGGTTCGGGCTCGGCGAAGTCCCCGAAGTGTGGCGGGACACCCACGTCGTCGAGTACGGCGGCCTTCATGCTTCCACCGTAGTTCCGTCGTGGGCGCCCGGCGGGCGGAGCGACGGGTGAGGCCGCCCGGGCAACGCAGTCGTCTACCCATCGTGGGCGTAGGTCGCGCCCGTAGCTGTCATACATGCGGCTGACAGTCGAACGGTGTATTGGCAACCCTTGGGCTGGATGGAAACGATCTAGACCCGCACGTGAGGTGTCGTGAACATTGCCGCTGCATCCGATGCCCGGGTGGAGCTGACGCTCGGTGTGCTCGGCCCGACCGTCGTGCTGCACGACGGCCGAGCCGTCGCCGTCGGAGGCCCGGCACCGCGTACGTTGCTGTGCCGCCTGGTCATCGCCAAGGGCCGGTTCGTGTCGATCGACGCGTTGGTCGACTGCCTGTGGCCGCACGACCCGCCGCCGAGTGCACGGATCACCGCGCAGGGTTACCTGTCGGTCCTGCGCCGGGCGCTCGAGCCCGGCCGCCTGCCGCGGCAGCCCGGACGGGTGCTGATACGAGACGGCGCCGGGTACGCGTTGCGGCTGGGGTCGATCACGCTCGACGCCGACCGGTTCGGCACGGCGGTGACCCAGGGACGCGACCTGCTGGCCGACGGTGACGCCAGGTCTGCGCTGGTCCGGTTCGACGAGGCGCTGGCCCTCTGGCGGGGACCGGCGTATGCGGACTGCGCGGACCACGAGTTCGTGGTCGCGGAGTCGCAACGGCTCCAGGAGCTGCGGACCGGTGCCGTGGAACACCGCCTGGCCGCACTGATCGCGTTGGGCGCGCACGAGTCGGCCGCCGCTCAGCTGCGGGCGTTCCTTGCCGAACACCCGCTGCGGGAGCGGGGCTGGGCGCTGCTGGCGCAGGCGCTGTACCGGGCCGGCCGCCAGGGCGACGCGCTGGCGGCGCTGCGGGACGCGCGCACCCGCCTGATGGACGAGCTCGGCGTCGAACCCGGACCGGAGCTCGCCGAGGTGCACCACGACATCCTGGACCAGGCGCTCACGCTGGTGCCGGCGCCGTTCCCGGACCGCGGCGACGCCGCCAGGAGCTCGGGCAACCTGCCGCACTCGATCTCGACACTGGTGGGGCGGGTCGGCGAACGGCAGGCGGTCTCCGATCTGCTGAGCCGGCACCGCCTGGTGACGCTCACCGGCGCGGGCGGCATGGGCAAGACGCGGCTCGCCCTGGCGGTGGCCGGTGCGCGCAGGGACGCCGACGGCCCGTGGTTCGTCGAGCTGGCCGGCCTGCACGAGCCCTCCGTGCTGGCCGGGCAGCTCTGCGCGGCGCTGCAGATCACCGGCACGGGTGGCATCGACACCCTGATCGCGGCGCTGCGCTCGCGCGCGATGCTGATCGTGCTGGACAACTGCGAGCACCTGGCCGCCGCCGTCGGTGCGCTCGTCTCCGCGCTGCTCAGTGCCTGCCCTCAGGTCCGGGTCCTGACCACCAGCCGCCAGTCGTTGCGCGTCGACGGGGAGCATCTGTTCGAGGTACCGCCATTGTCGAGCGGCGTCGAGGGCGAGGCGGTCACGCTGTTCGTCGCGCGGGCCGCCGCCGTGCGCGGCGGTTGGTCACCGGGCGCGCAGGAGCGGCGGCTGATCGCCCGCCTCTGCGCCGCCCTCGACGGTATGCCACTGGCCATCGAGTTCGCCGCCGCGCAGTGCCGCGTCCTGTCACCGCGACAGATCCTGGAGCATCTCGACGACCGGTTCGCGCTGCTGGCGGGGGAGCGCACCAGCTCGCGGCACACAACGCTGCTGGGTCTGATGGACTCGTGGTACGAGCTGCTCAACGATGCGGAACGGGAGTCGCTGCAGGCGTTGGCGGTGTTCGAGGGTGGTTTCGCGTTGTCCGCGGCCCGGGCGGTGACCGGGCGCAGCGACATCCTGGTCGACCTGACCAGCCTGGTGGAGAAGTCGCTGGTGACCGTGGCGGCCGTGGTGAACAGCGACGACCGGCGTTACGTGATGCTGGAGACCATCCGCCAGTACGCGGTGCGCCGCACACCCGTCGAGCGTCGTGCTGCGCTGGGCGCTCGGCACACCGCCTGGATCCGCGAGCTGGCGGACATCGCCGGCGACGAGCTACGCGGGCCCGGCAGCGCCACGTGGATGCGGTTGCTGCACCTCGAGAGCGACAACGTGCGTGCGGCGCTGCGCCGGGCGAGCGCGGCCGGCGACACCGCGGCCGTGCTGCGGATCGCCGGTGGACTGTACTGGTTCTGGTTCCGCCAGGGCCGCGTCGACGACGGTCTGCACTATCTGGAGCCCGCGTTGCGGCAGGCGGATCCGCGCATGCTCGAGCATGCGCTGCTCGCCCGCGCCGCCATGGGGCTCGCGCTGCTGCGGTATGTCAGCGGAGCGCGGGGCCAGGTCGCGGAGGCGCTGGCGGTGGCCGGGCGGCACGGCGCCGCCACCGAGGACCCGGGGGTGCGGGCGCGGGTCCTCGCGACGATCGCGTACTTCGAGGCCGCCGACGGCGCCGCGCCGGCGGCAGCGCGGCACGCGACCAAGGCATTGGCGCTCGCCCGGTCGGTGGGTCACCATGCCACGGCGGCGGAGGCACTGATGTGTCTCGGCGAGGCGCAGCGCCGGTCCGGCCTGGCCGCGCAGGCGCAAGCGACGCTCGCCGCCGCCCTGCACGAGGCCGACCGGTGCGGTCACGGCTGGGCGACGGTGTCGGTGTTGTGGTTGCTGAGCAAGATCGAGCTATCGCTGGACCGGCCCGGCCCGGCAGCGGTGCTGGTCCGGCGGATGCTCGAGGAGGCCCACCGCTGCGCGGACACGACCGGGTGGCTGGTGAGCGTGGCGATGTCCGCGCACCTCATGGCCCGCGCGGGCCGGGCCGAGGACGCGGTGGAACTGCTCAGCACGGTGCGGTCGCTGGGTGATCGCGTGGGATACCAGGCCGAGGCGATGGACGCCGAACTGGCGGGCTACCTCGCGGAGATACCGTCGGGCAGCCCGCCGGAGGGGTTCGCGGCGGCTGAGGCGCGCGGGCGCGACCGTTCGGTGGAGCAGACGATGGCGTGGCTCCGGTCAGCCCCACCGTTCGGAGATCAACGGCTCGAGGGCGTGCTGTCGCCGGCGATCTCGTCCGAGGTCACGGTGCCAGACGTGCGTGCGCAGCCTACGCATCCTCGGGCAGCTGGACGCCGGTGAGGTCACCGCAGTGTGCGAGCAGGGCGTCCAGCAGCGCCGGGTCCAGCGTGGCCTCGGACGGCCGCCAGTCGCGGTCGCTGAAGTAGTGCCCGCTGACCAGGACGTCGGGGTCGGTGCCGGCGGCGAGGCGCACCTGGGCCGACGCGGCGTCGTCCGGGCTCGTCGGCGCCGCGTCGCCGCCCATCCTGGTCCGCACCCACCCGGGGTCGACCGCGTTGCTCAGTGTCCCGGGCCAGCGACGGGCGATGGCGACGGCGAGCATCAGGTCCAGCAACTTGGAGGTGGAGTACACCTCGGTCCCGTTCCACGGGCGACGGTCGTACTGCAGGTCGGCGAGGTCGACGACACCGTCCCCGGCCATCGCCGAGGACACGAACACGAGGCGCTCCGGCTGGGCGAGCAGTGCCGTCAGCAGGTACGGCGCGAGGACGTTGACCTGGAACGTCGACTCCAGCCCGTCGCCGGTCAGCTCCCGCTGCGGGCTGTCCAGCCGGGCGATCCCGGCGTTGTGCACGATGGTGTCGAAGCGTCCGAAGGCGGCCAGCGACCCGGCGAGCGCCTTGGTTTCGTCGAGCGAGCGCAGATCGCCCACCGCGACCCCGGCCGCTTCCGGGAGCGCCGCCTTGGCGACAGCCGCCCGATCCTCGTTGCGGGCGTGCAGGACCACGCGATGCCCAGCGGCGACGAGTTGGGCCGCGGTTCGCAGGCCGATGCCGTCGACCGAGCCAGTGACAAGAATATTGCGCATGAAGTCCCTTTCGTCGTGTGCCGCTCCACGATGGCGGCAACGGTTGGGAATCGGCTGGAACTTCGTTGGAGATCGTCTACCACCCTCGTTGCGAAATCCACCGTACAAATGTCAGGCATTTGCGGTACAGTGGCGTCATGACCTGTTCGGCAACGGAGCGTTCCTGATGCGCGGGCCGGTTCGTCAGGTGCCGCTGGTCACGCAGGTCAGCGACGAGTTCCGGCACCTGATCGCCTCCGGGCGGTGGCCGGTCGGGCAGAAGATCCCCGGCGAGCACGAGCTGGCCGCCGAGCTCGACGTCAGCCGCGCGACCGTGCGTGAGGCGCTGCGCGGGCTGAGCATCACGGGCCTGCTGGAACCCCGGATCGGCGACGGCACCTACGTGCGCGCCACCAACGAGATCACCGGGCTGCTGGCCCGCGACGACCTGTCGTCACTCGAGCACGTCCTCGACGCCCGCGCCGGCCTCGAGGCCGCCAGCGCCCGGCTCGCGGCCAGGCACGCCACCCCGGCGGCGCTCGCCGGCCTGGCGTCGGCCTTCGACGCCAGGAGCCGCGCGCACGACGCCGGCGACCTGATCGCCTACTCCCAGGCCGACGCCGACTTCCACCGGGCGGTCATCCACTCCAGCGGCAACCCGCTGCTCATCCGGCTGCACGCGGCGGTCGCCGAGCTGATCGAGGCGTCCATCGAGCACACTGCCGTGCTGCCGGAGGACCCCGAGGTCGGCGCCGCCCATGCCCGGCTGTTGCGCGCGATCCAGCAGCACGACCCGCAGGCCGCCGCCGACGCGGCGTACGCGCTGAGCGCCTCGGTCAAATCCGCCGCGGCCGAACCGTCCGAAAGGCCCTGACCCCCGTGAGGTCCCCCGTGCAGCACAGCACCTTCCCGCCGACGATCCTCGACCTGGCCGACGTGACCTTCCGCCGGGACGGCAAGCAGATCCTGCACGGCGTGTCCTTCACCGTCGCCCGCGGCGAGCACTGGGTGATGCTCGGCCCGAACGGCGCGGGCAAGAGCACCATCCTCGGCTTCTGCGGTGCGGTCACCCACCCCACCACCGGCAGCGTCCACGTGCTCGGCCGCCAGCTCGGCCGCGTCGAACTGCAGGCACTGCGCCGGCAGATCGGCCACGTCAACCCGCGCCACCCGCTGCGTTCCCCGCTGACGGTCACCGAGGTCGTCCTGACCGGCATCACCGGCACCATCGAGACGCCGGCGCGTTGGCAGGCCGGTCCCGCCGAGCTCGACCGTGCGCGCGAGCTGATCAGCCTGCTCGGCCTCGACGGCAAGGCCGACGACATCTGGCCGACCCTGTCCCAGGGCGAACGCGGCCGGACGCTGATCGCCCGGGCCCTCGTCCCCGAACCGGCACTGCTGCTGCTCGACGAGCCTTCCACCGGCCTCGACGTCGCCGCCCGCGAACAGCTGCTCGACACCATCGACCTGCTCACCCGTACCCATCCGGACCTCACTTCGGTCCTGGTCACCCACCATCTCGAGGAACTGCCCGAGACGACCACCCACGCACTGCTGCTCGCCGGCGGCCGGATCGTCGAGGCGGGCCCGACGAGCGAGGTCCTCACCAGCGAGCACGTGACCACCACCTTCGATCACCCCATCGAGGTCGAACATCGCGACGGACGGTGGATCGCCCGTACCGCCAAGACCGGGGCGTAGCGGCGGAGGCGTTCGCCGCTACCGCTTGCACATGGGCCCTCTGCGGTCCGTGTAAAGCGACCAAGATCACAAGTCAGAGAGTGGACAATCCCTCGACGAACCGGTCCCGACCCTGTAGGTGTACCCGGTACGCATTCAACGGGAGGCACCAATATTATGACCACACCCCAGCAGCAGCAGCCGCCGCAGGAGCAGTCGCCCCTGCAGCAGCCCGTCGCGCCGCAGCCGGCCAAGAAGGGCTTCAAGGTCCCGCGGCTGGTGATCTCGCTCGTCGTCCTGGTCGTGCTGGGCGGCGTCGGCTGGTACCTCAGCCGCGACGACGCGCTGAACGCCAAGGTCGGCGACTGCCTGCACCAGAAGGGCGCGAACGACCTGTCGATCGTCAAGTGCGACACCGCCGACGCGAACTTCACCGTGCTCGGCCGGGTCGAGGACAAGACCGAGAGCGAGGTCGACGCGAAAGGCGTGTGCGACCAGTGGGACGCCACGACGGCCACCTACTGGGAGGGCAAGAAGGGCCAGAAGGGCACGGTCCTCTGCCTGAAGGACAACAAGTAAGACCCCCAGTGGTACCGCGGGCCGTCAGCCGGCCCGCGGTACCACCGCGGATCGGCCTTGCGTGAATCGACCTCGCCGGGTCACCCGCCGCCGTATCGTCGTGATCAGTAACCCCTCCGGCAACGGTCGATGCGGGGTCTCGATATCGCGGTTCGTCGCAGGCGGGGACCGCTTCGTGCACAGGCGTCATGGCGGCCGGCCCCTGCGGCGAGCGTGACGTCCCCGGGCATGCGTGCGAAGGGTACGTCCATGGCAAGTTCCGCTGGTCCGGTCCGGTGGTTCGCCGACCGCAGGGTCGGCACGAAGATCCTCACGGCCGTCGCCGCTGTCGCCGTCGCGGCGGTGGCCGGCGGCGTTGTCGCCACCGTCGCGCTGTCGAGCACGTACCGGCGCGGGCAGGACATCAACGAGAAGAACCTCGTCCCGACGATGTACCTGGCCGAGGCCCGGGTGCAGGCCAACGCGGTCCGCATCGCCCTGCGCGACGCGGCACTCGCCGCCGACCAGGCGGCGGTCGACGCGGCCGAGCAGCGGGTACGCACCGCCGACTCCGCGGTGGATACGAACATCAACGCGTACCGTCCGACCGCTGCCGACCCTGCGGCCGTGCGGCGGTTCATGGACCTGTGGCAGCAGTACCGTGAGGTGCTGAACAATCAGCTGCTCCCGGCGGCGCGGGCGAACGACTTCGCCACCTTCGTCAAAGTCAGCGCCCAGGTGACGGCGCCGCTGTCCGCGAAGGCCCTGGCCGAGCTGGACACCGCGACCAAGGCGGAGGTGAGGCAGGCCGAGCGCACCGTCGCCGCCGCCCGCTCCACCTACCAGCAGGGCCGGACCCTGCTGTTTACCGTGCTGGGCGCCGGCATCGCGGTCGCGCTGCTGCTGGCCTGGTGGGTCAGCCGCATGCTCACCAGGCCGCTGCGACGGGTGCAGGAGGTGCTGTCGGCGGTGGCCGCCGGCGACCTGACCCGGCTGGCCGAGGTCGACTCGCGCGACGAGGTGGGGCAGATGGCGAAGGCCCTCGACGCCGCGACCACCCGCACGCGGCAGACGATCGCGGCGGTCGCCGAGACGGCGGGCAGCGTTGCCGCATCCTCGGAGGAGCTGTCGGTCACCAGCGAGCAGATCGCCGCGACGGCGGAGGAGACCAGCGCCCAGGCGGGCGTGGTGGCGGCGTCGGCGACGCACGTGTCCAGCAGCGTGCACAGCGTGGTGACCGGCGCCGAGCAGATGGCCGCCTCCATCAAGGAGATCGCGCAGAGCGCCGCCGAGGCCGCCGCGGTCGCCGGGCAGGCCGTGCGCGACGCCCGCAGCGCCAACGAGACCGTGGGAAAGCTGGGCTCCTCCTCGACGGAGATCGGCAACGTGCTGAACCTGATCACCTCGATCGCGGAGCAGACCAACCTGCTGGCCCTGAACGCCACCATCGAGGCGGCCCGGGCCGGCGACGCGGGCAAGGGCTTCGCGGTGGTGGCCAGCGAGGTCAAGGATCTGGCCCAGGAAACGGCGAAGGCGACCGAGGACATCTCGGCCCGGGTCGCCGCGATCCAGACGGACGCGCAGGCCGCCAGGGTGTCCATCTCCGGCATCGCGGAGGTCATCGAGCGGGTCAACCAGTACCAGTCGACCATCGCGGCCGCCGTGGAGGAGCAGACCGCCACCACGGGCGAGATGAGCCGGAACGTCACCCAGGCCGCGAGCGGTACCAACGAGATCGCCGACAACATCAACGGCGTCGCCGAGGCCTCCCAGACGGCCGCGGCCAGCATCACCGAGACCCAGGCCGCCAGCCAGAATCTGGCCCGCACGGCGACCCACCTCCAGCAGCTCGTATCGCAGTTCCGCTTTTGAGCACGAGTGGACCGAGGGCCGCACAATGATGCCGTGATCCCGCCGCCGCTACAGCCTGACGCTGTGTTGTTCCGTACCTCCGTGGGTCGGACCGTCGCGTTGTATGCCAAACGCCATCACTTCGGCTGCCCGCGGGGCGAACGCGCGCAGGAGGTCTTCGCGGGTGGGGCCCGGAAGGTGCAGCGCCTGACGGCGGTCCTCGTGTGGCACGTCGGGCACGTACCGCAGGAGGAACACCCACACGACCGCGAGGAGCAGGGCACCCGCGAGCATGAGGAAGCCGGCGTAGCTGAGGGTGAGCTTGAGGCGCGCGCTCATGACAGGAGCTCTCTCCACGGTCTCCTCCCTCACGTCCCGTGCCGGGTGCCTGTGTCGATGCGGTAGCCGACGCCGGCCACGGTGGCGATGATCCAGGGTTCGCCCAGCCGTTTGCGCAGTGCCGAGACCGTGATGCGCACGGCGTTGGTGAACGGGTCGGCGTTGTGGTCCCATGCCCGTTGCAGGAGCTCTTCGGCGCTGACGACACCGCCCTCGGCGGCGACGAGAACCTCGAGCACGGCGAACTGCTTCCTGGTCAGTGCGACGTACCGGCCGTCCCGGTAGACCTCGCGGCGGAACGGGTCCAGACGCAGGCCGGCGATCTCCCGCACGGGCGGCCTGTTGTGCGCGCGCCTGCGGTCGAGTGCTCTGAGACGGAGCACGAGCTCTTGCAGTTCGAACGGCTTGGTGAGGTAGTCGTCGGCGCCGAGCTCGAAGCCGGAGGCCTTGTCGTCGAGCCGGTCCGCGGCGGTGAGCATCAGGATCGGCATGCCGCTGCCGGAGGCGACGATGCTTTCGGCGATCTCGTCACCGGAGGGCCCGGGAATGTCGCGGTCGAGGACGGCGATGTCGTAGGCGTTGACGCTCAGCAACTCCAGCGCCGTGTCGCCGTCACCGGCGATGTCGGCCGCGATCGCCTCCAGGCGCAGCCCATCGCGGATGGCCTCGGCCATGTAGGGCTCGTCCTCGACGACCAGCACACGCATGCACTCCATGCTAGGAGCGGGCACATATCGTCGGCGTACGGAAAGCCACCGACGACAACACCACGCCGCGTCGGCCAGCTCCATGCGTCGCTTGCCTGGACCCGGCCTGCCTGGCCGGCTACTGGGGATCGCAGTCGGGGATGTTCAGCTCCTGGCGGTCGCGCCGGATCAGCCAGGCGTGGGAGACGTAGGAGCCGTCGCGGAGCTTGACCCAGATGTTGTCCGGCTGGCCGGACAGGCCTACGACCTCGTCGCCCTTCTTGCCCGTGACCTGGCAATCCGGGTCGACGGGAGTGCCGAACGGCAGCTTGCCCCGCTCCTTGGCGCCGGGGTGCGGGCCGTCCCGCTTGGTGAGCGGGTCAGCCCAGACGAGCGGCCATTGCGGGTGTTCGGCCGAGCCGCCGCCCAGTTTGTCGGCGAACAACGTGCAGACGACATCGCTGGAGCCGAGCCACATCCAGGTGTAGTCCCCCTGCCGGCGGTGGTCGAAGCAGAACGACACCCGCGGGGCGGGCTGCTCGTCCGACTCGGTGTCGCCGAGGCCGGGGATCTGGCGCAGCAGCGTGCAGACCGCCGTTTCGGTCACCGCGTCGATGTCGCCCTTGAGCACCGCGACGACGCCGGCCGACCACTTGGGGCTCTTGGCCTGGTAGAGCCCGATCGCGAGGTGGTCGGTGGCGTACCCGCACTGCACCGCGTCCTTCGCCGTCACCAGCGTGCCGATGCGTTTGCGGGCCGCGGCCACGCCTCGGTGGAACCTCTCCCGCTGGGCCCGGACCTTGTCGGGCGACCCGTTCTTGGCCTCGCTGCCGGGGACCTTCTCGCCGCGTTCGGGCACCATGTCGTTCAGGTTTGCCAGCACGTCCACGAACGACAGGCACGGGTTGATGGTGGCCGTGTAGCCGCCCCCGAGCTTCGGCAGCTTCCCGGTGGTCTCCGCGCTCGGCTGGCGGCACTTCGACCCGCCGCCGCCCTGGCCGCCTGCGCCGGTGGGGTCGGCCTGGTCGACGCCGTTGCCGCCCGGAAGGTCGCGGTACCAGCCGTCGCCCAGGACGCGATTGAGCCCGGCGACGACGAGCGCGCCGACGCGCTGCGCCGCACCGCCGGGCCGCAACTGCGGGAGCTCAACCGGCGCACCGGGCAGTCGGCCTGGCTCAGCCTCATCGACGGCGACGACGTCCTCATGTTCGACATGGCGCACGGGCCCCGGCCGGTGCCGAGCGTCAACTTTCCGTGGCCGATGACCGAGAAGCTCCAGGGGTACATCGGGACCGCGACCGGACGGGTCGTGCTCGCCCACCGGCCGGACATCGCGGAGCGCTTCGAGCGGCTGCCGCTGCGACCGGCGACCCCGCACGCCCCGTCGTCGCGCCGGCAGCTGGACGCGGAGCTGCGGCGGATCCGCGACAACGGCGTGGCGACGGAGGAGCAGCAGTTCCGGCTCGGCTGGAGCTGCGTCGCCGCGCCGGTGCGCGACGCCGGCGGGACGGTCGTGGCCGTGGTCGGCCTGACCGGGTTGACGGGGGCCTACACGCCGAGCCGCCACGTGGGCACCATCGCGCTCGCGGCCGAGCGGCTCAGCGTGGCGTAACGGCGGGCGGCCGTCCAACGGCAGGTCCGGACGTCTGGGCGGCCCGGGGCCGAAGGCCACCTCGACGCCGTGACCGTGGTCGACATGATGGACCACGGCGCCTGAACGTTCAATAGTTGCCGAGCGGATAATACGAACGTTCTCCGCAATTCGGGCTTTACAGGATCAAAACAATCGGGTTAAAGTCTGCGGCAGTTGGGGCCGCTCCCGCGAGGTTCGCGCTGCGGGCCGGCGCCGACCGCCACCGCGGAGACCGGGTGCACTGCGCTGTTGACCGCATTGCACGAAGCCGTCGTCCTGCTAGCGCCTCCGCCGCGGCCTCGCGTTCGTGCCCGGTCGACCGGGCCGGCGACGGCCTTTCGGGCCGACCCTCGGATTCGGTGACGCACTCGTCGTGCGGCGATGCCGCGCTCTCGTTCCTGCGA
This sequence comes from Dactylosporangium sp. NPDC051485, assembly GCF_040682015.1. Taxonomy (NCBI): domain Bacteria; kingdom Bacillati; phylum Actinomycetota; class Actinomycetes; order Micromonosporales; family Micromonosporaceae; genus Dactylosporangium; species Dactylosporangium sp. NPDC051485. The sequence continues at coordinate 41,420 of NZ_JBFAZW010000031.1, read as the reverse complement.
ACCCGATCCCGCCACTCGTCCGAGCACCCCCGAAACCCTGAAGGAGATTCGATGCGCACCCGCAGGCCCGCAGCGTTGACCGCGCTGATGCTGGGCTGCTTGGCGCTCGTCGCCACGACGCTCGGCGCGTGCGGTACCGCCAAGCCGGGCCAGACGCAGCTCGTGGTCGAGATCTTCGGCGACCTGGGATACCGCGACCTGTACACCAAGTACGAGCAGAGCCATCCCGGGGTCAAGATCGTCGAGCACATCGTCTCGTACGACGACCACCACAAGAACCTGCAGGCGCACCTGCTGGGCGGATCGGGAACCGGCGACATCGAGGCCATCGACGGCGGCTACATCTCGCAGTTCAAGGTCATGTCCGACAAGTTCGTCGACTTCAGGGACTACGGCGCCGACCCGGGCACGTGGCTGCCGTGGAAGTCGCAGCAGGCGACCGGCGCCGACGGCAGCCTGATGGGGCTGGGAGCGGACGTCGGCGGCCTGGCGATGTGCTACCGCCGGGACCTGTTCGCACAGGCCGGCCTGCCGACCGACCGCGACCAGGTGGCCGCGCTGTGGCCGGACTGGGAGTCGTACATCGCGACCGGCAAGCGGTTCAAGGCCAACGCGCCCGACGGCGTGGCCTGGTTCGACTCCGGTTCCAACATCTTCAACGCCATCGTCGGCCAGGCGCCGGTCGGCTACACCGCCCCCGGCAACAAGGTCGTGGTGGCGGACAATCCGGCCGTCAAGAACGCGTTCAACCTCGCGGTCGAGGCCGTGCAGGCCGGCGAGTCGGCGAAGCTGGCGACGTTCAGCCAGCAGTGGAACGCCGGGTTCCAGCGGGGATCGTTCGCCACCGTGGCCTGCCCGGCGTGGATGACCGACACCATCAAGCAGAACGCGCCGCAGACCAGCGGCAAGTGGGACATCGCCACCATCCCCGGCGGCAGCGGCAACTGGGGCGGCTCGTTCCTGACCGTGCCGAAGCAGAGCAAGCACCGCAAGGAGGCCGCCGAACTCGCCAGGTGGCTGACCGCACCCGAGCAGGCGAGCTGGATCTTCCGCACCCAGGGCCACCTGCCCAGCCAGGCCGCGCTCTACGACGACCCGGCCGTGCTCGGCAACACCAACGCCTTCTTCAACAACGCGCCCACCGGCCGGATCTTCACAGAGGCGGCGAGAACCCTGCGGCCGCAGTACCAGGGCCCCAAGGACGGCGACATCGGACCGCTGATCGGCCTCGGGATCACCCGGGTCGACAAGGGCAAGCAGCGACCCGCCCAGGCGTGGCAACAGGTTCTCAAAGACGTCGCGAACGCCACCGAGCCGTAGAAAGGACGAGCCTGATGGCAGTGATCGCACCTCCGCCGGTGTTGCCCGAGCATCGGGATGCCGCACCGGCAAAGCCGGCAAAGGTTGAGCGGTGGTCCCAACTGCGCCGCAAGTTCGACGTGAGCGGCACGCCGTACCTCTACATCGCCCCGTTCTTCGTGGTGTTCGCGGCGTTCGGGCTGTTCCCGCTGCTTTACACCGGCTGGATGGCCCTCACCCAGTGGAACCGCGACATCCCCGGTAGCCAGCGCACCTTCGTGGGGCTGGGCAACTTCACGCGGCTCTTGCACGACGACTACTTCTGGAACGCGCTGATCAACACCGCCGCGATCGGCGTGCTGGGCACCGTGCCGCAGTTGCTGCTCGCGATGTGGATCGCCCACCTGCTGCACCGCCGGATGCGCGCCCGCACCCTGCTGCGGATGGGCGTCCTGCTGCCCAACATCACCTCGGTGGCCGCCGTCGGGCTGATCTTCGCCCAGCTGTTCGGGCGGGACTTGGGCCTGATCAACTGGGTGCTCAGCCTGGTCGGCCTGGGCAAGGTCGACTGGCAGTCGGGCACCTGGCAGTCGTGGGTGGCGCTGGCCGTCATCCTGACCTGGCGCTGGACCGGCTACAACTCCCTGATCTACCTCGCCGCGCTGCAGGCCGTCTCGGACGACCTCTACGAGGCGGCGGACCTCGACGGCGCCGGGCAGTTCCGCAAGTTCCGGACCATCACCGTCCCGGCGCTGCGCCCGACCATCATCTTCAGCGTGATCATGTCGACCATCGGCACGATCCAGCTGTTCACCGAACCACTGATGTTCAACCCGGGGATGAGCCCGACCGGCGGGGACTCCCGCCAGTTCCAGACCCTCGCCATGTACGTGTACGAGCAGTTCTGGACCCACGGCAAGTACTCCTACGCCGCCACGGTCTCCTGGGCCATGTTCATGATCATCGTGCTGGCGGTGGGTGGGAACTACCTGCTGTCCCGACGCATTCGGAGCTCCACATGACGACCCTGATACCGGTCTCCCGGGCCATGACCGGCGCTCGCCGGGTCCGCGGGCGGTCCGCGTCGCCCAGCCAGCGCCGCGCCGGACCCAGGACCTACCTGCTGGTGGGGCTCATCGCCGCGGTGTCGGCGTTCCCGCTGTACTGGTCGCTGGTCGCGGCGTCCAACGACAACTCCGCGGCGGGGAGCTGGCCGCCCCGGCTGCTGCCCGGCGGTCACCTGTGGGAGAACCTGCAGCGGGCGTACACCCAGGCGAACTTCGGCCTCGCCCTGGCCAACTCGATGATCGTCTCGACCGTGGTCACGCTCTCCGTGGTGCTCACCAGCACGCTGGCCGGTTTCGCCTTCGCGAAGCTCAAGTTCCGCGGCCGCAACCCCCTGCTCGGGTTCCTGCTCGTGACGATGATGGTGCCGGCCCAGCTGGGCATCATCCCGCTATACATCATGATGTCGCAGTGGCTGGGCTGGACGGGGCACCTCCAGGCGGTCATCGTCCCGGCGGCCACCTCCGCGTTCGGCGTCTTCCTGGTGCGCCAGTACCTCTCCGAGGCGCTGCCCGACGCGCTGCTGGAGGCCGGCCGGATGGACGGATGCTCGACGCACCGGCTGTACTGGCACGTGGTGCTGCCGGCGGCGCGGCCCGTCGCCGCGGTGCTCGCGCTGTTCACCTTCATGAACACCTGGAACGACTTCTTCTGGCCGCTGCTGGCCCTGGGCCAGGGCAACCCGACCACCCAGGTCGCACTGTCCACACTGGCCGGTGGCTACTACATGGACTACTCGCTCGTGCTCGCGGGAACGTTGATCAGCACCGCGCCCGTACTGCTGGTGTTCCTCTTCCTCGGCAAGCAGATCATCGGCGGGATCATGCAGGGGGCCGTGAAGGCGTGAACTGGACCGTCTGGCTCATCCCGCACTTCCACTACGACCCGGTGTGGTGGAACACCCAGTCCGCGTACACCGAGACCTGGGACCAGCCACAGGTCCCCGACGCGGGCGAGGCACACTTCGCCTGGCCCGGGCACAGCGCGTTCAGCCTCGTCAAGGCGCACCTGGCGAAGATCCGCGAGGATCCGCAGTACAGCGTGGTCCTCGCCGAGGTCGACTACCTCAAGCCGTACTGGGACACGTACCCCGAGGACCGCGAGCTCATCCGGCGACTGATCGCGGACGGCCGCCTGGAGCTGGTCGGCGGCACCTACAACGAGCCCAACACCAACCTCACCGGCATCGAGACGACGATCCGCAACGCCGTGCACGGCGCCGGGTTTCAGCGCCACGTCGTCGGGGGCATCCCGTCCACCGCGTGGCAGCTGGACGTGTTCGGCCACGATCCGCAGTTCGCGCAGGTGATGGCCGGCGCCGGGCTGAGCTCGATCGCCTTCGCCCGCGGCCCCTACCACCAGTGGGGGCCCATGCTGACCAGCTGGAACATCCGCGAGCATCGCAAGCCGTTCGCGCCGACCCAGTTCCCCACCGAGTTCGAGTGGGTGTCGCCCGGCGGGGACGGCCTGCTCACCCACTACATGGCCGGGCACTACTCGGCCGGCTTCAGCCTCGACGCCGCCCAGGACCCGCAGGCCGCGGCGGCGCAGCTGCACGAGCTGTTCACCGAGCTGAGCCCGGCCGCCGCGACCCGCAACGTCCTGATCCCGATGGGCAGCGACTTCAGCCCTCCCATGCGCTGGGTCACCGAGCTGCGCGCGGCCTGGGACGAGCGGTACCCCGGCGTGCGGCTGCGCTACGGCCTGCCGCGCGACTTCTTCACCGCCGTGCGGGACGAGCTCGCCGCGAGGGGCGTGCACGCCACGCCGCAGACCCGCGACATGAACCCGATCTACACCGGCAAGGACGTCACCGCGATCGACACCAAGCAGGCCCACCGCCAGGTGGAGACGCTGCTGCTGGACGCCGAGAAGTGGGCCACCTTCGCCGCGCTGCACGGCGCGGCCTACCCCGCCGCGGCCGTGGACAAGGCGTGGCGGCTGCTGCTGTTCGGCGCGCACCACGACGCGGTCACCGGCACCCAGTCCGACCAGGTCTATCTCGACCTGGTCGCCGGCTGGCGGGAGGCGCACGACCTGGCCGCCGACGTGGACTCCTCGGCCCGCCGGCACCTGACCCGGCACGTCGACACCCGCGGAGAGGGCACCGCGGTCGTCGTGTTCAACCCCCTGGCACACCCCCGGACGGACACCGTCGGCCTGGAGATCGACCTCGACCCGGCCGTGGGCGTCACGCTCACCGACGACGCCGGGGTCCCGGTCCCGTACCTCACCGAGACCCTCGCGCACGCCGCCGCCGGCCGCCCGGGCCGGGCGCTGCTGCGGTGGGTCGCGCGCGACGTACCGTCGCTGGGCTACCGCACCTACCGCCTGCTGCCCGGCACCGCGCAGCCATCGGCGTCCGCGTGGCAACCCGTCGAGGCGACGAGCATCGCCAACGACCGCTACCGGGTGCGTGCGGACCCCGCGCGGGGCGGCGCCCTGACCGAGATCACCGACCTCACCGCCGGCCGGGACATCCTCCCGCGCGGCCGGGTGGGCAACGAGCTGGTCTGCGTCGCCGAGCACCGCGACCACCCCGAGTTCGGCGAGGGCCCGTGGCACCTGCTGCCCCATGCCATCGCCTGGCGCAGCGCGGACACCACGGCCGACGTCACCGTCGAACGCTGCCCGATCGGCGAGCGCGTCACGGCCACCGCGACGGTCGACGGATGCCGCTACACCCAGCAGACCACCCTGTGGTATGGCATCGACCGGATCGACTTCGCCACGGACATCGACGGGTTCGCCGCCACCGACCGGCTCCTGCGGGTACGCATACCCTGCGACGTCCCCGGCGGCATGCCCGTCAGCGAGACCGCGGCCGCCGTCATCGGCCGCGGCTACGCCCTGCTCGACGCCGACGCGGCGGAGCACCCCCGGACCCTGGACAACACGGCGCACCAGTGGTTCGGCCTCGGGGCGGCACTGACCGTCCACCTCCACGATCCACAGGAGCGCTCCGCGCGCTCGCGCGCGGTGTCCATCGCCGAGATCGTGGTCGCCGACGGCGACGAGGGCCTGCGCTCGACCCGGCGGCTCGCCATCGGGCTGGCCCGGGCGGGCGTCACCGCCACCGTGACGCGCGCGACGGGACACCGCTACGGCGCGCTGGACACCGACTCCAACCTCCCCGACTGCCGCGTCGCGGTCGGCACCCCTCAGCGCAACGGGTTCGTCGCCGAGCTTCTCGGCCGGGCGCCGGCGCCGTATGCCGCCGAACTGGCCGCCCAGCTCGAGGCCACCGGCACGGCCCGCCTCTGGATCCCCGCCGCCCGGCCGCTCGGCGAGGTCTGGCGGCCGGGCGCCGACGTGCGCCCGATCCGGGACCTGCCCGTCCTGCTGATCGCCGGCAGCGACGCGGAGGCCGAGCAGCACGCCCTCACCGAGCTGCTCGACGACCTCCGTGACGCGAACGTGCACGTCACGCAGCCCTCCGCGCTGCACCACGGCGAGACGGCCGTCGAGGACTACGCCGTCGCGCTGCTCAACCGCGGTACCCCCGGCTTCGCGGTCGAGCCCGACGGCACGCTGAACATGTCGCTGGCCCGCGCGTGCACCGGCTGGCCCACCGGAACCGCGATCAACTTCCCGGACCTCAACGCACCGGGCGGGCGCAGCTTCCAGCACCTCACCAGCAGGCGCTTCGCGTACCACCTGGTGAGCGGCCCCGGCGGATGGCGCGCCGCCGGCTTCGTCGCCGCCGGGCAGTCCGTCAACCATCCGCTCGCCGCGACCGCCGCGCCGGCCGGCGACGGGGCACTGCCGGCCACCGGATCCCTGCTGAGCGTCGAGCCCGCCGGGAACTTCGTCGTCACCGCGGTCAAGCCGCAGGGGGAGCCGCTGGCCACCGGCTCCGCGGCGCCCGCGGACCCGTGCGACAGCCTGATCGTCCGCGGCTACGAGCCACACGGCCGGTCCGGCAGCGTCACGATCCGCCTCGCCGGCGGCATCGCCTCGGCCACGGCCGCAGACCTGCTCGACCGCCCCGGCGCGTCCCTCGAGCACGACGGCCGGGAAGTGCGGCTCGACGTCGAGGGGTACCGGATCACGTCGCTGGCCCTGTCACCGGCCCGCGCCGAGCGGGGCGGGACGGCCCTCGCGGCGCGCACCGAACCCGTGCAGCCCGTGTTCACCCGCTACTGGCTGCACAACTGCGGCCCCGCCCCCATGGGCAACCTGCCGGTCGCGCTCACCCTCCGGCCGGACGACCAGCCGCGGGACGACGGCGCCGCGGCCGGCGTGCGGCTGCGCGCTCAGATCGTCTGCGACGACACCGACGCCGGCTACGACGGGGACCTGCTCGTCAGGGCGCCGGAGGGCTGGGTCACCACCCCCGGGTCGGCGTCCGTGACCGTCGCCGCGGGCGGCCACCTCGGCGTGCCCGTCACCGTCACGGCTCCCGACGACGCCGAACCCGGCTGGTACGCGGTCGCGGCGAGCATCGCCCACCGGGGCCAGGAGCTGCAGGACGCCCTCGTCGTGCCCGTGGGCCGGCCGGCGCCCGGGCCGCTGCTGCACGCGCGCGCCGAGGCCCGGGAGCTCACGCTGGCCCCCGGGACGCGTGGCCACGTCCGCGTGCGGGTGAGCCACGACCTGCGCACGCCGCTGCAGGGGCACGCCCAGCTCATCACCCCGCACTACATCTGGCCGCTGACAAGCGAGCCGACCCGGGGCTTCACCATCGCGCCCGGGTCCACGCAGTGCGTCGAGTTCCCCGTCGCCGTCCCGGTCGGGACGCCACCGGGGGAGTTCTGGGCCCAGCCCAAGATCTGTGCCTTCGGCCGGATCGCCTACTGCGAACCCGTCCGCATCGTCGTCAGCCCCGGCGGCGCCTGAGCGCGTGCAGCCCATGTTGTGGCGGTGGACCACCGCCACAACATGGTTGGCGGCGCGAGCCGTGACCTGTCGTCAGGACGTGATCACAGCGGGGTTTCCCTCGCTCCAGACGCTAGTGATCGTGCGCTGCGTGAACCGCCAGCCATCCGGGGTGCGGCGCAGCCGGTCGTCGTAGCGGCCCGCGCCGAGGAACTTCTCGCCGTCGGGCAGGCCAAGGCGGACATGCTGGGCCTGGTAGTAACACGTGTGCTGGGCCTCGTCGCCGTCCACCACGGCGACGTGGTTGCTGTTCAGGTGGTGGGTGGCGTCGAATCGCGCCAGGCTCGTGCTGATCCTGGCAACGATCGCGTCGGGCCCGCAGAGCCGTTCTCCCGAACTGCTGTACTCCCACCAAGCGTCGTCGGTGAACAGCGCGCCCAGCTTCGCCCAGTCCCTGGTGTCCAGGGCCGTCGCGTACGCGATGACGGCGTCCACGATCGCGGCGCGGTCTGCGAGTTCCTGAAGCATTGAGCCGCCTTCCGGGTTGGTGCACGAGTTGAGTCGGAGTCCATGATTGGTGCCGGTCGAGCCCATCGGAAGAAGGCACTTTCATGTCCCAGAGTCACATCGATGTGTCAGCCCTGGCCAGCGAGGCATGCCCGGTCTCGGAGGTCCTCGATCGCGTCTCGGGGAAGTGGAGCATCGGCATCCTGGTAGCCGCTGCGCAGGGTCCGGTTCGATTCACGCAGCTGCAACGTTCGATCACCGGGATCAGCCGGCGCATGCTCACGCTCAAGCTGCGCAAGCTGGAGCGGGACGGCCTGCTCGTGCGCATCGTCCATCCGGTCGTTCCGCCCAGGGTCGAGTACACGCTGACGGAGATGGCCCAGGAACTCCACACGTCGCTGCTGGAACTCACGGCCTGGGCCAAGCGACATCGCAGCACCGTCGCCGCCGCCCAGGCCGCCTACGACCGCCAACACAGCGGGTGACCAGCCGCGGCATCGGCACGTGCCGAGCCGCGCCCAGCGCGCTGTCGGGTAGCCCCAGAGCATTGCTGCATCGGGTGCATCAGCGAGCCAGCGCGCCCACCAGCACCCGCCCACGTCGCTATGCGACCCGTACAGACGGCCAGCGGCGAAGATCAGGACAATCGCTCGGTCCGGGTGAGTCTGGCGGGACCCTGCGGATATTGGTTTGTACGGTACGGCTTGGGCGCCGACGCGCCGACCGTGGCGCAAGAACCGTGGCGCAAGATCTACGCCAAGATCCACGATCCACGGAGGTCATGTTGACTACCACGGCCCTTGATCTGGACACCCTTTCCGTCAACACCATCCGCGGCCTGTGCATGGACGCGGTCCAGCGGGCGGAGTCAGGACATCCGGGTACGCCGATGGGGATCGCGCCGGTCGCGTACACGCTGTGGCAGCGGTTCCTGCGGTTCGACCCGGCCGATCCGATCTGGCCGAACCGGGACCGGTTCGTGCTGTCCGAGGGTCACGCCTCGGCCCTGCTGTGGTCGCTGCTGCACCTCACGGGGGTGCGGGCGGTTGACCCGGACTACGAGGTGCTCGGCCGTCCCTCGGTCACCCTCGAAGACCTCAAGACGTTCCGGCAGCTCGACTCGCGCGCGCCCGGCCACCCCGAGTACCGGTGGACGAGCGGGGTCGAGGCCACCACCGGACCGCTCGGCCAGGGGGACGCGAACTCGGTGGGGATGGCCATCGCCGGCCGGTGGCTGGCGTCGCGGTACAACCGGGACGGCTTCAAGCTGTTCGACTTCGACGTGTACTCGATCACCGGCGACGGCGACCTGATGGAAGGCATCTCGTCGGAGGCGGCCTCGCTCGCCGGCCACCTGCGGCTGGCCAACCTGTGCTGGATCTACGACTCGAACCGGGTGACGATCGAGGGCTCGACCGACCTCGCGTTCACCGAGGACGTGGCCGAGCGTTTCCTGGCGTACGGCTGGAACGTGACGACCGTCGCGGACGCCAACGACCTCGACTCGGTGGAGCGGGCGCTGCACAACTTCAAGGCCGAACACGAGCGGCCGACGCTGATCGTGGTGCACAGCCACATCGGGTACGGCTCCCCGGTCGAGGACACCGCGCAGGCGCACGGCAAGCCGCTCGGCTCGCAGGCCGTACGGGAGACCAAACGGTTCTTCGGCATGCCCGACGACGTCGACTTCTACATCCCGGACCAGGTGTCCGAGTGGTTCGCGCAGGGCATCGGCGCCCGGGGCGGGGCGGCACGCTCGGCCTGGCGGTCGAGCTTCGCCGGGTACCGGGCGCGCTACCCGGAGCTGGCCGACGAGATCGAGCGGATGCAGCGACGGGAACTGCCGGACGGATGGCAGGATGCGCTGCCCACCTTCCCGGCCGATGCGAAGGGTATCGCCACCCGCGAGTCCTCCGGTCAGGTGCTCAACGCGCTGGCGCAGGCGGTGCCGTGGCTGCTGGGCGGATCGGCCGACCTCGCCCCGTCCACCGGGACCCGCCTCACGTTCGCCGGCGCCGGCGACTTCCAGGCTGGCCAGTCCGGACGCAACTTCCACCTCGGCATCCGCGAGCACGCGGGGGCGGCGATCGCCAACGGGATGGCACTGACCAAGCTCCGCCCGTACTGGTCGACCTTCCTGATCTTCTCCGACTACGCCCGTGCCGCGATCCGGCTGTCGGCGTTGATGGAGATCCCGACGGTGCACATCTTCAGCCACGACTCGATCGGGGTCGGCGAGGACGGGCCGACCCATCAGCCCGTCGAGCAGCTCGCCGCGCTGCGGGCCACGCCGGGACTGCTGGTGTTCCGCCCGGCCGACGCCAACGAGGTGGTCGAATCCTGGCGGGTCGTCGCCGGACTGCGGCGCGAACCGGCGGCGCTCGTGCTCACCCGGCAGCGGGTGCCCACCTTCGACCGCACCCGGCTGGCCGCCGCGGCCGGGGTCGCGAAGGGGGCGTACGTGCTGGCCGACCCGCCCTCCGGCGAGCCGGACGTGATCCTGCTGGCGACCGGCTCGGAGGTGGCGCTGGCGCTCGCGGCACGCGACGAGCTCGCCGTCGACGGGATCGGCGCCCGGGTGGTGAGCATGCCGTGCTGGGAGCTGTTCGACCGGCAGCCGCGCCGGTACCGCGACGAGGTGCTGCCCCCGGCGGTCCGCGCCCGCGTCGCGATCGAGCAGGCGTCCACGCTCGGCTGGGAACGGTACGTGGGGGACGCCGGCGCGATCGTCGGCATGCACACGTTCGGCGCGTCCGCGCCACTCAAACAGCTGCTGTCCAAGTTCGGGTTCACGCCCGAACGGGTCACACAGGTCGCCCGGGAGCAAGTGGCCGCGAACACCTGACCGCCGGGGCGGCCGCACCCGGAGCCGGCAAGGAGGGGACGTGAAGGCAACCCAGATCCTGCACGAGCGCGGGCAGAGCCTCTGGCTCGACAACATCACCCGGAGCATGCTCGACTCCGGCCAGATCCAGCACTACATCGACACGTACTCGGTCACCGGGCTCACGTCGAATCCGTCGATCTTCGACAAGGCGATCGAGTCCGGCTACTACGACGACGCGATCCGGGCGAAGTCCGCGACCGGGTGCTCCGACGAGGCGTTGTTCTACGAGCTGGCGGTCGAGGACCTGCGGCGGGCCGCGGACGAGTTCCTGCCGGTGCACGAGCGCACCGACGGCGTGGACGGGTGGGTGTCGCTGGAGGTGTCGCCGCTGCTCGCCTTCGACACGGCGGGGACGATCGCGGCCGTCAAGGCGCTGCACGTGTGGGCCGCGCGACCCAACCTCCTGATCAAGATCCCCGGAACGGCCGAGGGCCTGCCGGCGATCACCGAGTGCGTCGCGTCCGGGGTGCCCGTGAACGTCACCCTGCTGTTCTCGCCGGAGCAGTACGAGGCCGCCGCGGACGCGTACCTGACCGGCGTCGAACGCCGGCTCGAGCGCCAGCTCGATCCCGCCGTGGGGTCGGTCGCCTCCGTCTTCATGTCCCGCTGGGATGCCGCGGTCGCCACCCTCGTCCCGGAGGAGCTGAAGGACGAGCTCGGGCTCGCCGTCGGCCTCGCCGCCTACCGGACATATCGGCGGCTCATGGACTCCGACCGGGTGCAACGCGTGCAGAACTCCGGCGGGCGGATCCAGCGGCTGCTGTGGGCCAGCACGAGGACCAAGGATCCCGCGGCCTCCGACACGCTCTACGTCCACGGGCTCGCCGCGCCGTTCACGATCAACACGATGCCCGACACCACGCTGCAGGCGTTCTACGACCACGGCGAGATCGGGGAGTCGATGCCGGCCGACGGCGGCGACTGCGACGCGATGCTGGCCCGGTTCCGTGACGCCGGCATCGACGCGGACGGCCTCGCCGCGAAACTGCAGTCCGACGGGGCGAAAACGTTCGTCACCGCCTGGAACGACCTCGTGGCGAGGATCGCCACGCAACGCGCCGCGGTCGCCTGACGTGTGCCGCGGCGACCCGCGCATCACACCGACCGCCGTTGTGGGAGCGCTCTTCGTGGAAGAGCTGAGGCGCTGCTCGAGGGGAGCATCATCATGACGACGCAGAAGCCCATGCAGATCGGCATGGTCGGGCTGGGCAGGATGGGCGCGAACCTGGTCCGCCGGCTCATGCGGGACGGCCACCGGTGCGTCGGGTACGCCCGCACGGAGAAAACCGTGCGGCAGCTCGCCGGTGAGGGTATGACCGGCGCGAACTCGCTCGCGGATCTGGTCGCCAAGCTCGACCGGCCGCGCGCGGTCTGGCTGATGGTGCCGGCCGCGGCCGTGCAGCCCACACTCGACGAGCTCGTCACGCTGCTCGACCCGGACGACGTCGTGATCGACGGCGGGAACTCCTACTACCACGACGACCTCGCCCGCGCCCGGCAGCTCGCCGCGCATCGCATCCACTATTTGGACTGCGGTACGTCGGGCGGGGTGTGGGGCCTGGAACGCGGCTACTGCCTGATGATCGGCGGCGAGGAGGCGCCGGTCAGGCGGCTCGACCCGATCTTCCGGACCATCGCCCCGGGCCACGGCAGCGCGGAGCTCACGCCGAGCCGGACCAGGGACGGGACCGCCCCCGAGGGGTACCTGCACTGCGGGCCCAACGGCGCCGGCCACTTCGTGAAGATGGTCCACAACGGCGTCGAGTACGGGATGATGGCCGCCATCGGCGAGGGGCTTTCGATCATCCGGCACGCCAACGCGGGCAAGTCCACCCGGATCGTCGACGCCGAGACCGCGCCGCTGCGTGACGCGGAGGGATACCAGTACGACATCGACGTGGCCGAGGTCGCCGAGGTGTGGCGGCGCGGTTCCGTCGTCGAGTCGTGGCTGGTCGATCTCACCGCCGACGCGCTGGCCCGCTCACCCCAGCTGGAGGACTTCACCGGGCGTGTCTCGGACTCCGGCGAGGGCCGCTGGACCGTGCAGGCGGCGATCGACGAGAGCGTGCCCGCCCCGGTGATCAGCACGGCCCTCATGGACCGCTTCGAGTCGCGAGGGCTCGGCGAGTTCACCGACAAGGTGCTCTCCGCGATGCGCAGCGAGTTCGGCGGCCACGCGGAGAAGCGGGGCTGACCCAGCTCAACCGCGGGGCAGGACGTACCGCTGGACCGCCCGACGTCGGCGAGCATCGGGCGGACGGGCGGTGTCATGGGCTGTCTGGCAGGTACCAGTGGTGCGGCGAGATGAGTTCGTGGATGGAGTCCGGGCCCCAGGATCCGGGGTCGTACGGCTGCACGGGTGGTGGGTTGTCCAGCAGCGGGGCGGACAGCTCCCAGAGCCGTTCGATGCCGTCGGCGCGGGTGAACAGCGACTGGTTGCCCAGCATCGCGTCGAGGAGGAGCCGTTCGTAGCCGGCCAGTGCGTGCCGGTTGCAGAACGAGTCGGCGTACCGGAAGGTCATGGTGGCCTCGCCCAGGCGCATGGTGGCGCCGGGCTCCTTGGCCAGGAAGCGGGCCGCGATCCAGCCGGGATCGTCGAAGTCGATCACCAGCTTGTTGGTGGGCGTGACGTTCGTGTCCGGATCGAGGGCGAACATCCGCAGCGCCGGTCGTTTGAGGCCGAGCGTGACGACCTGCCGCTGTTGTCCGAGCGACTTGCCGGAGCGCAGGTAGAACGGCACTCCCGACCAGCGCCAGTTGTCCACCTCGAAGCGTGCGGCGATGAAGGTCTCGGTCTGCGAGCCGGGGTCGATGCCGGGCTCGTCGCGGTAGCCGCGGTACTGGCCGCGGACCACGCGCGTGGCGTCCAGGGGCAGCACGGCCGCGAAGACCTTGCTGGTCTCGTCGCGCAGCTGTTTGGCGGCCAGGGCGGTGGGTGGTTCCATCGCCACGAAGCCCAGCACCTGGAGCAGGTGGGTGACGATCATGTCGCGGAAGGTGCCGGTTTGCTCGAAGAACCCGGCGCGGCCCTCGATGCCGATCGTCTCGGGCACGTCGATCTGGACGTGGCTGATGTGGTCGCGGTTCCAGATCGGCTCGAACAGGCCGTTGGCGAAGCGCAGGGCGAGGATGTTGTCGACGGACTCCTTGCCCAGGAAGTGGTCGATGCGGAAGACCTGGGACTCGTCGAAGGTGGCGTGGATGGTGTCGTCGAGCGCGCGGGCGGACGCCAGGTCCGTGCCGAAGGGCTTTTCGATGATGACGCGCGTGTTGCTGCTGGCCAGCCCGGTGCCGTCGAGCATGCCGAGGGTGGGTGTGAAGCCCTGCGGCGGCACGGCCAGGTGGATCAGCCGGCGTGGGTGCCCGCCGATCGATTTGTCGGCCGCCGCCACCGCGTCGAGCAGCGGTTGCGGGTCCGCGGGCGCGGCCGCGCCGAAGGACAGCGACTCGGCGAACTCGTGCCAGGCCTCGCCGGTCGGCTCCGCCAGCCCGAACTCGGCCACGGCGTCCCTGGCGTGCTGGCGGAACTGCTCGTCGGTGTGTGCGGACCGGGCCGAGCCGACGATCCGATATCTGGCCGGCAGCAGGCCGGCCTTCGCCAGGCTGAACAGCCCGGGTAGCAACTTGCGTCTGGCGAGGTCCCCGGTGGCGCCGAACAGCACGATCACGTGATCGTCGCGGGGTGCGTCCTCCCGCTGCGGCGTAACGGACTCCCTGGTACCAGGTGCTGCATATTGAACGCTCATGATCCCTGGTCCTGTTGGTTCCGGGTGTGATGTGGATTTTCTGAGCCCATACCCGGCTCGCGCGGTCATACACCGATGACCGCGCCGGTGGACTGAGGAACTTCACCTTGGGATGGTTGCTGCCGGACCATCCCAGGTAGCGTGAGAGAGGTGCTGAGCCTGCCCGCAGGCGTGCGCGCCTGTCTGTTCGATCTCGACGGCGTCCTGACCCCGACGGCGGCGGTGCACGCGGCGGCGTGGCAGGAGACCTTCGACGACTTCCTGCGCCAGCGCGCGGCGCGCGGCGGGGACGACCACCCCATCCCGCCGGCCGAACCAGGTCCACGGCCCAGCCAGCCACCGGGCCGTGCACCCGTCCGGCGCCGGCCCGGCCCGGCGTCCTGACTGGGAGGCGTCAGGCGGGCCGCAGCAACTCGCGCAGCCGGGTGGTGTCGATGAGATGGGCGCGGGTCGGGAACACCTTGCTCAGCAGTACCTCGTGGGTCTCGGGGTCGGGGTCGGCGACGCCGTCGGACAGCACGAAGACGCGATAGTCGCGGTCGGCCAGGTCGATGAGCGTGGACAGCACGACGCCGCTGGTGCTGATCCCGGTGAGTACCAGGGTGTCGATGCCCAGCTCGCCCAGCCGTTGGTGGAGATCGGTGGTGGAAGCCGCACCGAAGCGGATCTTGCGTACGACGATGTCGCCTTCCTCGGGCGTGAGCCGCTCGTCGATCTGTGTGCTGGCGTCCTCGTGGTGCAGCATCTTCGCGCCGGCGACGGCGGTGAAGGCTTTGTTGGTCTCGGGGACCGCGGTCCAGTCGTCCTCGGTGAAGGCGACGCGGACGTAGCCAATGGTGCCGCCGGCGGCGCGAACGTCGGCGATGGCGCCCCTGACCCGCTCCACGAGCGCGTCGGCGTCGGGGGCGTAGGCGACGATCCCGTGCTGGAAGTCCATGGCCAGCAGGGCGGTACGCTCGGGGTCGATCGGGGGGAGGGTGGTGGTGCTCACGCGGTGTTCTCCTTGGTGGTCGCTCGGTGTTCGCGGTTGTCGTGCGGGGGTTGGTCGTCGGTGCCGGTCGGCTGGTTCGGCACGCGGCTCGTCAGACGGCGGTCGAGGACCGTCATCAGCAGGACCGCGAGGCCCGCCCCGACCAGCACGGTGCCGAGGGTGTGCAGACCGTGGTCGCTCGCGCCGTCGCGGAAGACGATGCTGCCGATCACGGCGGATGTGACGCTGCCGAGGTATCCGAAGGTCCGGAACAGCCCGGAAGCGGTGCCGATCTGGTCGGGCGGCGCCGCGCGGTAGAGGGCGGTCTGGTTGGCGATCGTGCTGGTGGCGGAGGTGACGCCGAAGATCAGGGAGACCAGCACGATGGCGATCACCGGACTGTGCGAGGTGAGCAACATGGTGCCGGCGGCGCCGAGCAGCATGGTCACCGCCGAGACGATCACCGGTCCGCGCACCAGGTTGCGGCTGGCGAGCGGGCGCGAGAGCAGCGCGGAGACGGCGCCCATCGGCAGCAGCAGGAGTCCCGCCGTCACGGCTGACATCCCGTATCCGGCCTGCATCCACTGGGTCATGCCGTACAACACCGAATAGACACCGAGCAGGGTGAGCGCCTGGCGCAGGTAGGTGCGGGCCAGGGGGCCGTTGGCGGCGAGACTGCGCAGGTCGAAGAACGGCGCGGTCTTGCGCAGCTCCCACACGACCGTCGGCGCGGCGACGACTACGAAGACGGCGAGCGCGAGCCACGCTGCATGCGGCAGGCTCATCAGGAAGATGACCAGCGCGCTCATCGAGATGGCGAAGCCGAGGATGCCGGGCAGGTCGATCCGGTCGGCGACCTGCCGAAAGCCGCGATGCCCGTGGCTGAGCACGGGATCGCCGGGCAGCCAGCGCATGGCCATGACCAGCGCGATCGCGGCGACCGGGACGTTGATCAGGAACGCCCAGCGCCAACCCGCGGCGCCCACCAGCAGTCCGCCGATCGGCGGGCCGACGGCCATGGTGGCCATGCCCGCGATCGCGATGCCGCCGAGCACTCCGCCCGGCGGAGCGTCAAGCCTGGCCGCCTCGGCGCGGCGCCGAATCAGCACCATGGCGCACGGGAAGGCGGCCGAGGTGCCGACGCCGATCAGCACCCGGGCGACGGTCAGCATCGCCAGGCTCTGGCCGAAACCGCCGACCAGGCCCCCGAGCAGTACCAGCACGATCCCGGACAGGAAGATCCGGCGCGCGCCGAGGACCTCCGCCAGTTTGCCCGCCGTGGGCTGCGCAACGGCGCTGGCCAGGTAGAGCGAGGAGATCAGCGCGCTGGTGCTGCCCACCGAGACGTGCAACGCCGTGGCGATGGGGACCAGAGCGGTCGCAATGATGGAGCTGTTGATCGGGTTGAGACTGGCGCCCACGTAGAGCGGGGTGGTGAAGGTCCACGCAAAAGGCTTGCGCGGGAGGTGCGTCGCAGGGGCGGCCTGCGTGGCGGTGGTGGTCACATTCCGCCGTCCCTCAGGTCGGCCGCAGCAAGACGTTCCAGCAGCTCGACGGCCTTCTCCAGGTCCTTGCGCTCCTCCGCGGCCACGACCTGGTCGATGGCCCGCGCCAGGAAGGAGGCACGCCCCGCGAGCAGCTTGTCGACCAGTTCGGTCGCGGAGGGGTCGGCGTGGATCAGCTTCCTGCGGCCGTCCTGCGGGTCGGGCTCGCTGTGGACGAGCCCGGCGGCCTTGAGCACCGCCAGGCTCTGTGCAATGGACTGCGGGCTGACGTGCTCGAGCGAGGCGAGCCGGGCCGCGGTGATCGGCCCCTCCTGCATGACGGTGCTCAGCACGGCGAGCTGCGTCACGGTCAGGCCGATCGAATGCTGTCCCGATTCCGCGCGTAAGCGTGCGCGGATCCGCTTGATCGCCTCGCTGAGGCGCTGTGCGGTCGCAGCGGACTGCTGCGGGCTGGGGTCCGTGGTCACGACCTTAGCGTAAACCCAACAAGTAACTTTACCAAGTTACTTGTTGAATTCGTCGGGATGACAGACGCACGGCCGGGCCGGACACGGCTGCCCGGCCCGGTTCCGCGTAGGCGGCGAGTAGGGCGCGCTACACCATCCATGCCATGTTCGAGGCCTGGGTCGGGTAGACGAACAGCGTGTTCTTCAACGCGTCGGCGCGGATGTCCGCCCGGATGGCGAGCGCGAAGACGTTCGCGAACTCGTCGGCCTCCGGGCCCAGGAGGTGAGCGCCGAGGATCTTGCCGCTGCCCTTCTCGACCAGGGTCTTGAACATCGACGCCGGCTCGGCGACCCGCCGCGCTGAGTACCAACTGGAGGTGTCCGCCTGCTTCATGGTGAAGTTCAGGCCCTTGGCGCGGGCCTCCTGCTCGGTCAGGCCCACCGCGCCCAGCGCGGGAATCGAGTAGACCACGCTCGCCATGCCGCGGTAGTCCGCCGTGTGCTGGTTGCTGTTCAGGAGGTTGTCGGCAACGACGCTGCCCTCGTACTGGGCGAGCGGCGTCTCGGGCAGGCCTCCGCTGTTGGCCGCGTCGCCCGCCGCGTACACCGCCGGGTTCGAGACGCTCTGCAGGTGGTCGTCGACCCTGACCCCATGGCGATCGAACTCGACCCCGGCGGTGGACAGGTCGAGATCGTCGATCTCGGGTGCGCGACCGGCCGCATGGACGACCATGTCCGCCTCGAACACCTCGGTTCCCGAACCCGTCGAGGCCGTGACCCGGAGGTTTCCCGGTGCGCCTTCGACGCCCGTGACGATCGTACGGGCCCGAACGTCGATGCCCACGTCGTGGGTGCGCTCCAGCAGCCGCGCCACGAGGTCCTGGTCGAAGTGTTTGAGCGGCCGATCCGCTCGTTGCAGGATGGTCACTGTCGCCCCGGCCCTGGCCGCGATGTGGCCGAACTCGAAGGCGATGTAGCCGCCCCCGACAAAGACGATCCGTCGAGGCAACTCCGGCAGGTCGAGGAACTGGTCGCTGCGGGTGAGGTGGTGCTCGCCCGGGATGCCCAGCGTTCTCGGCCAGGCGCCGGCCGCTACGACGAGGCGATCGCCGTCGAGCACGTCCTCGCCAACCTCGATCGAACGCTCGTCAAGGAAGCGTGCACGCCCGTGGAAGGTCTCCACCCCCTCCTTGACGAGGACTTCCTCTTGCTGCCGGGGATACGGGTCCGTGAACGTGGCCTTGAAACGGATCAGCTCGGGCCAGTCGATGCGCACGTCCCCCGCAATGCCCCGGCCCTCCATGCGACGCCTCCGATCGATGATCTCGGCCGCTCCCACCAGCACCTTCTTGGGGTCGCAGCCGCGCAGCCCACAGGTGCCACCAAAGGGCCGCGAGTCGACGATCGCCACGTTCCGGCCCGCGGCCTGGCATCGTGTGGCCACCGTCGAGCCGGCTTCGCCTGTTCCGATCACGACGACATCAAAGGATTTCTTCATGGTCCATCCTCTTCTGCTCGCGCATGACTGCCCCTAGCACTGCTGGCCTACCCGGGTCCACGGGTTCGACACGTCCGCCGGCGCGACGCTTCGAGCGGCTGTGCGGGATCGTCAGATCCGGTCCGGCGGTGCCGGCAGACCGGCGATGCCGGCGCCACGGCGCAGGACGTCGCGGAGCATGCATCCCGTCGCAGGGGTGCGTGGCGGTGGGCTGTGAGGCGAGACCGATGGCGTGCCTGCAGCCTTGCTCGCGGGCCGTCGTGGCGCACCCGGTCCCCGGCCCGATTGCGACACGATCCCATCGCGCAGGCGCATGATGGGAAGAAGACGTCCACTGGCGCACACGAGTGCGGTCAGTTGGGGAGTGCTGCCATGACCAAAGACGTCACATACCGCAGGATCTATGAGGAGTCCTCGCCCGAGGACGGCAAGCGGGTGCTCGTCGATCGCGTCTGGCCGCGGGGGATGCGCAAGGCGGACGCACATCTCGACGAGTGGCTGCGTGACGTCGCCCCGTCCACCGAACTACGCCGCTGGTACGGACACAAACCCAGCCGCTTCGACGAGTTCCGCCGCCGCTACCTCACCGAACTGCGCGATCCTGAGCGGCAGCAGGCCGCGGACCATCTGCGCGACATCGCCAACCACGACAAGGTGACGCTGCTGACCGCGACCCACGACGTCGACCACAGCCAGGCCGCCGTCCTCACCGAGTGGCTGACCGCCGCCGGGAGCGCCAGGGCTTGATGCGCCGCCGAGCTCGGCAGCCCCACCTGCCGGCCGGAGGACTGCCCGAGCCGGCGCCCCCAAGCCCGACCCGGACCGCGACGCGGTGTGGCCGCCGCCACCTCGACGTGCCAGCGGCGCGGAGCACGACCTACCCTGTCACCTCGTGCTTGCCTCTATGACCCAGCGCGAACGGGTGAAGGCCCTGGTGGAGTCCGCGCCGTTCCATCGCGTCGTCATCGGCGCGATCGTGCTCAACGCGGTCCTGCTCGGCCTGATGACCTCGGATCGGACCGACGCGGGGTTCATCGACGTCCTCAATACGGTCCTGCTCGGCGTATTCGTCATCGAGCTGGCACTTCGCCTCTACGCACACGGCTGGCGATTCTTCCGTGACCCGTGGAACGTCTTCGACCTGCTGATCGTCGGCATCGCACTGGTGCCGGCCACCGGCAGCCTGGCGATCCTGCGTGCGCTGCGAATCTTCCGGGCACTTCGGCTGATCACGGCCGTTCCCAGCATGCGGAGGGTCGTCCGGGGACTGTTCACCGCGATCCCCGGCATGCTGTCGATCGTCATGCTGCTGTGCCTGGTGCTGTACGTCAGCGCCGTGCTGGCCACCGAGCTCTACGGTGCCACCGCGCCCCAGTACTTCGGTGACCTCGGCACAACCCTCTTCACGCTGTTTCAGGTGATGACCGGCGAGGCGTGGCCCGACATCGCCCGCGAGCTGCTGCAACACCATCCAACCGCATGGATATTCTTCGTGCTGTACATCCTCGTCTCGACGTTCGTCGTGCTGAACCTCTTCACCGCCGTGGTGGTCAGCGCCATGGAGTCGGAGAAGCAGGTGGACGAGAGCGTCGACTCGCTGCTCCTCGACGAGGTCCGTGCGCTACGAGTCGAGATCGCGCAGCTGCGCGCGGACTACGACGGCGCCCCGCCCCGCCAACCCCGGCCGCCCGCCGCGGACCGCCTGCCGACGCGCTGAAATGCAGACGTAGCAATACTTTCACGCGTGCACCCACCGGTGTCGCGGGCACGACACCGGCGCCCGGCGCATCGGCCGGAGGCGTAACCTGTGCCCGATGCAGGGCGGTGCTGCTATGAACGGCCGGGCCGGCATCCAGTCGGTGGTGTTGCTCCTCATCGGCGGCGCGCTGATCCGCACCGCGTGGACCGGCACCTACGTCCGCTACGTCAAGCCCGGCCTGCAGGGGTACCTCATTGCCGCGGGCGCCGTCCTCGTCGCCGTCGCCGCGGTCAGCCTGGTCCGGGTGGCCGCCGCGGCCGCCGTCGCGGCGACCGCGGTGCTGCTGGCCCTGCCCACCCCGGTGCGAGCACCTCTGGCGGCGGTGCCGCGCCGGCCACCCTGGCCGGGATCTGGCCGGACGTGCGCACCGTCGACCTGCCGGCCACCCTGCCCGACGGGACGACCTTCACCCCGGCGGCGGTGGTGGACCGGGACACGATCGTGGTCCAGATCGCCGACGCCGACCCGGCGACCGCCTCCCTGGCCCTGCTCGACCCGGCCGACCTCGCCCACCCGCGTCGCCTGGACACGATCCCGATCGCCGGGGGCGGTGCGTTCGACGCCGTCACCGCCGACGCCGGCCACGTGTACTGGATGTCCAGCGTCGCCGACGACCAGGGCGGCAGCACCGGCACGCTGCACCGCGCGGACACCGCCGGCCACGCCACGGTGCTCACCACCGACACCGGCCACCCGACCTTCGCCGGGAGCATGCACGACCTGCAGGTCGCCGACGGCCGGATCTGGTGGACGGCCACCCGCGGTACCACCGTGCCGACCACCGACCTGCGATCCGTCCCGGTCGGCGGCGGCGCCGTCACCGTCCGCCCGCTGGAGGGCACCTATCACCTCACCGGCTGGCCCTGGGCCGGCGACAACGGCATCGGCGGTCGGCCCGTCGTCCAGCTCGACCTCGTCACCGGCGCGCAACGCACCTTCACCGAACCACCCGGCCAGGACGTGTACTGCGCCGTGGTCTGGTGCCGCACCGTCGTGCGGACCGAGCAGTCGGCGGTCGTCACGCTGCACCGCACCGACGGCACCGGACAGACCGGCCGGATCAACACCGACGGCGAGGTGCCGGTCTTCGTCGACATCGCCGCCCTGGACCGCTTCGAGTTCTTCACCGCGCCGATCTCCACCCAGGCCGGCACCACCAGCGAACGCCTCAGCCTCTATGACCTTGCCACCGGCCGGCGCGCCGGCATCGCCGTCTCCACCGCCGAAGGGTTGCACGGCAGCTGGCTGTGGTGGGCCACCGGCGACAACGAGACCATGACCTGGCACCTGCTGGACCTCGCCACCCTGCGCTGACCGCCCCTGCTCGCAGGCTGGACCGCCCCGCAACCCGACGAACACCACGTCCGAGCCGCGCGATCGCAAAACGTACATTTTGTCTATCCCGCGTGTTCCCTGACCTATCCACTGATTTTGCATCCACGCCAAGGATTGGGCGTTTCCGTCGGCGGAATCCGGGAAGCACACGGCACCGCGACCCATGAACCTCAGCTGCTGCGTGTGCGAGCGGGGGCGGGCGCATTCCTGGCCGACCCGGCGACCGGAGAGCCGTGCGATCGCGGACTCCGGCTGGCCCGGTTGCCTGATCCGTGAGCGTAGGAAGGCAAACACAAGTCGTGAGGTTCACAGCAAAGGCCGTCATCTGCGCGGCGGTGACCGCGCTGGCGGTCGGAGCATTCGCCCCGAGCGCGGGCGCCCATTCGACGGGCGAATGGAATTTCGGGGCGCCGTTCATCAATCAGTTCCACAAGGTCGACACCGTCGCGTCGACGGTGCCGGACAACGGGGACGTCAACCCGTACGGCGTCGCGGTGGTGCCACGCAGCAAGGACAAGCTGCACAAGGGTGACGTTCTCGTCAGCAACTTCAACAACGCCGGCAACAAGCAAGGCAAGGGCACGACGATCGTGCAGATCAGCCCCGGGGGCAACGTCAGCCTGTTCGCGCAGATCGATGCCGGCAGCCTGCCGGGCGCGTGTCCGGGCGGCGTCGGGCTGACCACCGCGCTCGTGGCCCTGCGCAGCGGCTGGGTGATCGTGGGCAGCCTGCCCACGGCGGACGGTACCTCCGCGACGGCCCAGCCGGGCTGCCTGATCGTCCTCGACAGCACGGGCACCGTCCGCGAGACGTTCTCGGGGGACGGCATCAACGGCCCGTGGGACATGACCGCTGACGACTGGGGAGGGTCGGTCAATCTGTTCGTCACGAACGTCCTCAACGGGATCGTCGGCGGCCAGCCCCCCACCACCAAGCAGGGAACCGTGCTGCGCCTCGAGCTGACGATCGAGGGCAGCAAGCCGCCGGTCCTGCGCAAGAGCACCACCATCGCCTCGGGCTTCACGGAGCAGACCGACCCGGATGCGTTGATCATCGGCCCGACCGGGGTCGGCCTGGGCAAGGACGGCACACTGTACGTCGCCGACACCGTCGCCAACCGCATCGCCGCCATCCCGTTCGCGGGCGTGCGCTGGACGAGCGCGGGCACCGGCCGTACCGTCACCGAGGGCGATCACCTGAACGGGCCGCTCGGCCTGGCGATCGCGCCCAACGGCAACGTGCTCACCGTCAACGGCGGCGACGGCAACATCGTCGAGACCAACCCGTTGCTGGGCAAGCAGGTCGCGTTCCGCACCCTCGACGGCCTCGGCGCGGGCGCCCTGTTCGGTCTCGCTGTCGCCCCGGACAACCGCGGCGTCTACTTCGTCGACGACACCAACAACCAACTGAGCATTCTCCACTGAGCAGCGGTCGACGTCCGGTGGCTCCCGGCCACCGGACGTCAGCCGACCGTTGCGGCAAGGAGCACGAGCAGCGAGGCGCCGATCTCGATGACGCCGACGTGCAGCGGCTTGAGCCGGCGTCCCGGCAGTGCCCAGGCGCGGGCGAGCAGCAGCAGGAACACCGCGCCGACGATGGGCTTCAGCACGAGCAGCCCCACGGCGGCGAACAGGTGGAACACGACGGATGCCCGCCGGTAGGCGACGCTGCCGCGCTCCCGGATCATGGTTTTGACGTACAGGACGGTGCCGGTGAAATAGGCCAGCAGGACGGCGAAGACGGCCGTGACGCCGGCGGGTGGGACGTGGGCGATGGTGGCGCAGACGAACACCATCAGGCAGCTCTGCACGACGGAGGCGAGGTCGTTGAGCAGCGCCCGCTCGTCGCGGCGGGCCGCGTAGCCGGCGTTGACCGCCAAGAGCAGCGCGTAGCCGGGCGCGTACCACAGCAGGCTCGGCACAGCCGCGACGACGAGCCCGCCGAGCAGGACGGCCGGTATCGCGTAGACCGTCAGCTGGGCGCGGACCCGGCCTGGCCGGCGGGTCTTGACCGCCAGCAGCAGGTAGTAGCTGAGCAGGTAGCCGCTGATCCAGGCGACCAGCAGGGGCAGGTGCGGCCAGCGGAACCCGGTGGTGAGGACTCCGGCGAGCCAGGGGAGCAGCAGCATCGCCCAGGCCCCGTGCTGGGGCGGGACGAACCGGCGCACGGCGCGCCGGCGTGGCGACGCCGGCCGCCTGCCCGGCACACCGGTGGCCGGTGCGGGCCGTGGTCCGGCGTCCGTTTCCGGGGTCATTTCTTGCCTCCCTGGACGTCGAGGACGCCGCGGGCGCCGCGCTCGGCGTCGACCATGACGTGGGACACGAACGGGTAGTGGCCGGCCTCCGGCGGGACGGTTTCCACGAATCCGCCACCGGCCGGGGGCAGGTCGAGGACCTGGGCGCCGCCGGGGTCGCCGGGCCGCAGCTGGTAGTGGCCTTCCCGGAAGACGGTGTCGAACTGGGCACCGACGACGTGGAAGGCGGTGGGGCGGTTGGGTCCGGCGTCGAGGACCCAGAAGCGGACCCGCTGCCCCGCGGTGGCGCTCAGCGGCCGATGGGCGTACTGGCCGGCGTAGCCGTTGAACACGACGGCGTCGGGCCGCTCGGCCTGCATCTTGGTCATGTCGCCGGGCTGGCCGTCCGGGCCGAGGTAGAGCTCGGACTGCACGAGGACGTATTCGCGGTCGACGGGGGCCAGGTCGGGTGGGTCGATGATGACGGCGCCGTACATGCCGTTGCCGATGTGCAGCAGCATCGGCATGGTCGAGCAGTGGTACATCCAGATGCCGGCCTTCGTGGCGGTGAACCGGTAGGTGAGCCGCTGGCCGGGGTCGACGGGGCGCATCGGGGTGTCGGGGGCGAGCGCGTCGGCGTGCAGGTCGATGCCGTGCTCGATGCTGCCGTCGTTGATCAAGGTGATCTCGAAGGTGTCGCCGATCCTGCCGCGCAGGGTGGGGCCGGGGGCGGTGCCGTTGAACGTCCACAGTTGCTGCCGCACGCCGGGCGCGACTTCCCGGACCGTCTCCTGCACGCGCAGTTCGAGCCGGTGGACCGGCTCGGTGCCGGTGGTGGGGGCGGTGGCGTCGCGGGCGGTGAACGCGGGACCGGGGTCGGCCATCGGGTCGAGGCGCGGCGCGGTCGGACCCGGTGCGCCGGCGGCGTTGTGGTCGTGGCCGGCGGCCTGGGCGCCGGTGGCGGTGATGGTGAGGGTCATGCCGGCCTGCCGGTGGCCGGGCAGGGAGCACCAGCCGTCGACGGTGCCGCCGATGACGCCGGCGTCCAGGCGGGCGGTCGCGTCGCGGCCGACGGTGCCGGTCTTGGGGCCGGTGGCCAGGACGAGGTCGTGGCGGCGGCTGTCGCGGTTGGTCAGCTCGATGACGAGGCGGTCCCCGGCCGGGACGGTGACGCGGTCGGGGTGGAAACGCATGCCGTCGGCGGTGATCTGGACGGTGGTGGTGTGCCCGGTTGCCGGCACGTCGGCCGCGGCTGCCGCCGGTGACGCGGCGGGGTCGGTCGTGCGCTGGGCGGCGACGCCGATCAGGACGGCGAGCAGGACCAGGGCGGTGCCGGCCGCGACGCCGCCGAGCGGCCGGGCCGGTGCCGCCGCCGGTGGTGCGGCGGCCGGCGCGATGGTGGCCCGGGCATGTGGTGGGAGGTCTGGCGCGGGGTCCGGTTCAGTGGCCACGGGTGGTCTCCTGGTGAGGACGAGTCGGGCGGCGGGGAGCAGGAACTGCACCAGGGCGGCGAGGACGAGCAGCGCGGTGGTGATCCGTACGTAGGCCGGAACCGGCAGCAGGAACACGAGCAGGGCGAGGTTGGCCATGCTCACCCGCTGCGGGCCGCGCCGTTCGAGCACGGCGATGGCGGCGCGCACGCGGGCGGGGCCGCCGCCGAGGGCCATGGGCAGCAGGTGGGTCAGGGCGCCGAGCAGGGTCTGGGCCGCGAAGCCGACCAGCAGCGGCACGAGCACACCGCCGAACCGGTCGGCCGCATCGGCCGGTCCGGCGGCGCCGGCCAGCGCGGTGGCGTCGACGGCGAGCGCGCCGAGCAGCCAGCCCCCGGCGGCCGCGAGTGACCAGGCCGCGAAGGTCGCAGGGGGTTTGTGCCGGGCCACCTGCATTGCCGGGCGGATCACGATCGCCGCGGCGACGGCGGTGAGCACGAGGCCCCCGAGGGCGAGGACCGGCCACCAGGTCAGGACCCCGACCGCGAGCACGACCAGCCCGGCGACGGCTACCGGCAGGGCGGTGCGGGCGGCGGTGACCGCGCCGTCGGCCATCCGGGTGCGCAGGACGGCCGGCCACAGGGTCAGCACCGTGCCCAGCACGGTGAGGGTGACCCAGCCGAGCAGGTTGACGTGGGCGTGGAAGAGGATCAGCCGGGGCCGGGCGGTGTCGTCGGTGACCAGCATCCATGCGCCGGCCGGGATGCCGGCCAGGAGGGCGACCGTGGCGGCGACGTAATAGTGCGCGGTGACCGCGAACCGGGCCGGCAGCGCCGCCCGGATCCGCGCGTACAGCCAGTGCAGGTGGGCGCAGATCGCGGCGAACACCGCGGCGGCACCGCCGACACCGACCCATGCCGGGCCGACGGTGGCGCCGGTCAGCACCGCCAGGACCCCGGCGTTGAGCACGACCAGGCGGACGGCGTCGCCGCGCCGGCCGGCCGGCACCGCGGCCCGCAGCAGGGCGGCGGTGAAGTGGGCGCTCCAGATGACGATGGCGTTGCTGACCGCGCCGAGCAGCAGCAGGTGGATCGCCAGCCACCGCCACTGCGCCAGCAGCGGGTGGGCGAACCCGACCGCGACGATGCCGGCGAGGTACCCCAGCGGCAGCAGGGTGCTGCGGCGGTGCCAGCGGGCCCGCCCGGTCGGCGGGTTCAGCGCCGGTGCGGCGCTCACCGTGACCCGCTCACGCCGGCCGCGACCAGCCCCGGAGGGCGGGGTCGCACCGCATACCGGCCCGACCGCACGGTGAGGGTGGCGGCGCAGGCGACGAAGCCGAGCACCGCGGCGACGTTGCCGGCGCCGGCCCACCGCCACACCGCCGCCCAGCCGGCGCCGTCACCGATCCCGACGCGGACCAGCAAGGTCCCGTGCAACAGCACGAGGGGGGCGTACAGCACGGGCCGGTACGGCAACGGCCGGCGCAGCACCGCGGGCAGGATCACCGGCGCGTGGACGAAGACCATCGACATGGTGAACCCGAGAAACACCGCGTGCGCGGTGGCGTCGTAGCGGGCACCGGCCGCCGTCCGACCGGCGCCGGCCCACAGGAGCCCGGCGAGGGCCAGCCAGGCGTAGCCGGTGAGCAGCCCGGCGGCGACGTAGCGGGGCAGGCCGCGGGCGTGGACGGTGCGCCGGGCCACGTCGAACACGGCCAGCCAGGCCACGACGGCGAGCACACCCACGCCGAACAGGTGCGCCCCGGCGGCGGGCCACAGGGTCACCGCCGCGGCACCGGCGATCAGGGCGGCGAGCGAGGCGAGGAACCAGCGCTGCGGGCCGGGGCCGGCGAGGGCGACGTGGGCCAGTTCGAGGCGCTCCCCGGCGATGGTCGCGATGAGGAACGTGGCCAGCCACGGCACCAGGTCGGGGATCGGCAGGCCGGCCAGCCAGAGCAGGGTGGCGGCGTACCAGGCGAACGCGCCGGCGGCCTGGGCCAGCAGCGCCGGGCCGGGCTGGCGGCGCCACAACACCCGGTAGACGGCCAGCAGCAGCACCCCACCCGTGGCCAGCAGCAGCTTGCCGGGCAGGCCCGGCCCCGCCAGGATCAGGGTGAGGCCGCCGGCACCGGCGCAGCCGGGCGCGGCCAGGGCCCAGCGGGCGCCGAGCGCGACGGCCCGCTCCAGGGCGATGAGGGTGCCGACGAAGCCCAGGACCATCACCGGACCGTGCACGTCGGCCAGCGCCGGACGGGGGACCGGCAGGCCGAAGCCGAGCAGCAGCAGCGCGGCATACAGCCCGGCGAGCAGCGCGAGACCGCCGGCGGCCAGCAGCGGCAGCCGCCAGCCGGCACCGACCGGGCCGGGGCGTGTCACGGCCGTCGGTCCGGCACGCGTCGGTCCGGGACGCGCAGCCGCACGACGCAGGCGTCCGGCGCGGCGAACGGTTCCAGCACGGCCTGTCCGTCCGGGGCACCGGCCGCGTGCAGCACCCCGCGGATCATCCCGGCGTGCAGGCCGCACATGACGTCCGGATGCTGGCCGACCAGGTCCAGGAACGGGCAGGTCCGCAGGTGGACCTCCACGGCGGCATCCCCGGGCGGCGCCGCGTCGCCCGGGTGAGGTGCCGGCTGTGGATCGAACCCCAGCTGCGTCAGCACGTCGACCGCCGTTGCCACCGGCTCACCGGGGGACGCCGTCGCGGCCAGGCGGCGGCCCCACGCCTGGCCCGCCGCGGCGGCCGCCGGGGTGCCGCCCCCGGTGTCCGCGAGGTGGTCCAGCAACGCGGCGGCGAGTGCCCGGTAGGGGGCCGGGGCCGGCTCCGGCGCGGCGCCCCGGTAGCGCCAGGCCGGCCGTCCGGGTGCGCCGTCGCTGGCCCGTGCCTTGACCAGCAGCCCCGCCTCGACCAGCCGTTCGAGGTGGGCACGCACCGTCGAGGGATGCAGGCCGGTGCGCTCCACCACCTCGGCGCCGGTCAGGCCGGTGTCGGCGGCGCGGACCAGCCGCAGGATGCCCACCCGGCTCACCGAGCCGAGGGCGCGGTGCTGGGGCGTGTCGATCGTCTCCCCCGAAGGGCCTGGGCGCGAGGTTTTCACAAGGTCTAACGTTATAACGCCAAACGACAAGAAAACCCGGAAGAGGGTGCCATGTCACAATCGGACGCCGACCGCGCCGCCGCCACCGCGGTCGTGGCTCACCACACGCAACTCGCCGCCGACCTGACCCGTCACGTCGCGGCCCTCCGTGAAGCCGCCGGCCCGGGGACCAGCCCGGCGTGGCGGCGCGAACGCCAGGCACTGCTGGACTGGCTGCGCGCCGAGCTGCTGCCCCACGCCACCGCGGAGGAGACGGCCCTGTACCCGGCCGCCGCCGATCGGCCCGGCGGGCGGCCGCTGGTCGAGGGGATGCTCGCCGAGCACAAGGCCATCACCGCGCTGGTGGCGGAACTGGACACCGCCGGCACGGCGGTCGACGCCGCGGCGGCCGCCCGCGCGCTGGCCGCGGTGTTCGAGGTGCACCTGGCCAAGGAGAACAACCTCATCCTGCCGCTGCTGCTCGACGCCCCGCAGGTCGACCTGGCCGGCCTGCTTGGCGGCCTGCACGCCCTGCTGGGCGCCGCGGACGCCCCCGGCGGCTGCGGTGGTGGCGGCTGCGGATGCGGCGGCGACGGGGGAGGGGCCGACGTGGCCGCGCCGGTGCTCAGCGTCGATGCCCGCATCGACGTCCGCCGGCTGCCCCACGACCAGCGCCACGCCCGGGTCCTGGCCGCGGTCGGCGCCCTGCCCGCCGACGCGGCCCTGGTGCTCGTCGCCCCGCACGCGCCGCGGCCGCTGCTGGCCGAGATCGATGCCCGCTACCCGGGGCAGATCGACATCCAGTGGCTGCAGGACGGTCCCGACGTGTGGCAGCTCCGCCTGCACCGCCAGGCGGTCACCGTCTGAGTAACCCGACGGCTGCGGCCGCCCGGCACGGGCGGCCGCAGCCCTTCCGGTCCCCGGGCGCCGTGGCCGCGGCCGTCATCGGCGGTGCGGGCTCGGCCACCGGACATTGCCGGTCATCGGCAACGGGGCCGCCGTGAGGTTGCCGACCGATGCCGGTGTGTGTCGGTGGCCGGTCGTCGAAGCTGGAAATTCCTTTCGGCGCGCGTGCTGGGGTGGTGACGATGACGACTGGCGTGTTTGCTGGCAGGCGACCTGCCGCCCCGGTCGCAGTCTGCCCCGTGCGCAGCGGTTCGCCCGATCCCGGACCGGCATGGCCGGGTGCCGCCGGGGCACGGGCCGGGTTCACGCGCGTGTGCCGGCAGCCGTCGCCGCCCGGCCGCAGCGGACAGCCGACCACGGTTCGCTGACCGTCGGCGCACTCGCCGACCGGGGCCCGGCAGGCCCGACCGTCGACTGTCCAGCTGCCCGCCGTTTGTCCGCCTTGTGCTCGGATCGGCAGCCCGATACTTCCGGCCACCGTCACGGACCGCGTCCGGGTACCCGAGAGGAGAACCAGTGCTCACCGAGTCGATCGAACATGCCGGGATGGCTCGTCCCGCGCAGCCGGCCATGCCACCCGAGCCCGCGGCCGTGGGGGTCGACCTCGGCAGCGCCCACACCCGGGTCTGGGCATCCGGTCGCGGTACCGTGCACGCCGCCAACCCGACCCCCGCCGCGGCGCAACGGCCCGGCGCGGTCGTCCGGGGCCGGATCGCCGACCCGGAGGCGATGCGGACGTTGCTGTCCGGTCTCCTGTACGGCCAGCGGCGCCCGCTGCCCCCCGGTGTCGTGCTCGTGGCATGCCGGCCGGTGGGCACCGACGCACGGGCGGAAATGGCCTTGCGCGATGTGATGATGACCGTGTTCGAGCCGGCCCGGCTCATGTTCATCGACACCGTGCGCGCCGCCGCGATCGGTGCCGGCGCGGCGCCCGGCCCGTTGCTGATCGCCGACGTGGGCGCGCACGTGACCGAGGTCGCCGTGCTCTCGGGCGGTCTGGTCGTCGCGGCCCAGCGGCGCAACGTCGGATTGCACGACCACGCCGGTGGACTGGACGCGGATGCGGCGGTCGTCGCCGCCGTCACCGACCTCATCGGCCACGTGCGTCGGCACTCCCGCCACCGCCAAGCGATCGCGGCGGCGGTACGCGGCGGCCTGCTCCTCGTCGGTGGCGGCGCGACCCGCCCGCGGCTGGCCGCCCGCACCGCCTGCGACGCGGGCGTCCCGGTACGCCGTCCTGCCGCACCACATCTGGCCGCGGTGCGCGGCGCGGGCCTGGCCGCACTCGCCGCGCTGCGTCGCGGCGCCATGCGGCCCTGACCGAGACGACGCTGCGCCCGCCCTCCACCGCCCGCGCCTGTCGGCGGTGCGGTCGTGCACCGCGATGACCGCGACACGATCGCGCAGCGGGCGCTGACCGGGGCCACCCGACCGGGGTCCGGCAACAAGCTACGAGGAGATTCGACCGTGTACACCCTGAGCAGGCAGCGAGAGCTCGATGTCCTGCGCGTCCTGCTGCAAGAGCATCGCTGCCGGTACCGCACGCAACTTCGCCTGCTCGACGAACCGCAGTCGCGGCAGCGTCCCGGCACCATCGATCGGTCGACGTTGGCGGCGGCCACGTGGCGTCGGCTCGACGACATCGAACATGCGCTGCACGCCCTGGAAGGTGGTCGCTACGGCGTCTGCACGGGATGCGTGAGCGACATTCCCATCGATCACCTGGCACGGCATCCGGCAGCGAACCGCTGTCCCGTATGCAGCAGTGCCCGACCGCCGGCACCGGTCGAACACCGGCTCGGCGGGTAGCGCAAGGGGCGCCAACGCCCAGGGGCGAAGCCATCCGGGCTTCGGCCCTCCTTGTTGTACAACGACTACGAGCACAGGACGGGACATGAGCGTCGACATCGATGTATCGGATCGGGATTGGATTGCCGGAGTGCGGGCGTCGCTGAGCGACGACCTCACGGCGCAGACAGCCCGGCTCAGGGAACTCACGGAGCTCTCGGCCGACACCGGCGATCCCGGCGAGGCGCACAACCGGGCGGCGCTGGTGGCCGCCACCCGGCAGAACGTCGAGCGGATCACCGGCGCGCTGCGCCGCATCGCCGAGGGCAGCTACGGCCGATGCGAGAAGTGCGACGCCCCGATCCCGGCCGAACGGCTCGAGATCGTGCCGTACGCCCGGTTCTGCATGCCCTGCCAGCGCAACCACAACGGTTGACGGCAACCGCCGGGCCGGCGGCCGCATCGACAGGTGCGGGCCGCCGGCCCGGCGGGCTCCGCGGCCGCTCAGCGACGTGCGTCGGTCGCCGGCGGCCGGTCGTCACGGCCGCCGAGGTCGAAGATGCCCAGCAGACCCGCCAGCGCGATCGCCTCGGCCGGGGTCAGGGTGAGGCTGCAGCAGGCGTCGGCATCACCGTCAGCGCTGTGGATCAGCACCCGGCAGCCGTTGGCGTCGTGCGCGATGACGCCAATCCGGGACCCGGCGGCGCTGGTGAAGGTCCGGCGGGTTCCGATGCCGGGCAGCGACGTGCGTTCGATGTCCATGAAAAAACTCCGAAACCCCTTCTGCCGCGCCGCTGGTTGCCGGCCGTGTCGGTGCGGCGCGGCCCCTGCTCGCATGGACATGCTCGCCGGATACCCCGGCCGCGGACAGTGCCACGGCGCGCAGACGGCGCCGGTCTAAACTGCCGGTGACCGGCAAACAGCGGCCCGAGCGTCGGCTACGGTCGAGGAGCGGCGCCGACGGGCGCGTGGCGGCGACGGAGACGGTCATCGCGCAGCACTACAGGCAGGAGGTGGCCGGGCGTGGCCGACAGCAGCCGGCGGCGACGTGCCGCCGCGCCCGAGCCGCCGCAGGCGCAGCAGGCGTGGCTCGCCGACGTCGCCACTGCCGCCGCCGCCGACGCCGGCGGTGTCCCGGTGGGTCTGCTCGGTGACTACCTGCCGATGCTGGCCGACGCGGCGGTCAGCGGACGCCGCCCCAGGCGCGCCGAACTCGACGCGGTGGGCCGGCTCGGCCGGCAGGCCGCCGAACAGGGCATCTCGGCCGGGCGCGTGGTGCAGCTGTACCTGTCGTCGGCGCGGCGGCTGTGGCAGGACCTGCCCATGGTGGTGCGTTCCCGTGACAGCGAGGTCGTGCGCGCCGCGGCGGAGGCGGTGCTGCACGTCATCGACGACGCGGTCGCCACCCTCGCCGAAGGCTACGCGGTCGCCCGCCGCGACCTGGTCCGCCGGGAAGAGGCGCTGCGCCGGGAACTCATCGACGACCTGCTGCGCGGGGACTCCGACCTCGGCAGCCTCGTCGAGCGGGCGGAACCCTTCGGGCTCGACCTCGCCCGGGTGCACCAGGTGGCGCTGGCCGCGCCGAGCCGGCGGCTGCCGGACACCGACACGGCGATCAGCGCCCTCGAGGCGGTCATCTTCGACCGGCTCGGCGACCGTGATGTCCTCGTCGCCACGAAAGAGGGCCTGCTCGTCGTCCTCGTCCCGGCCGAGGCCGCCGCGGCCAGCAGGACCGCGCCCGCCGGCCAGGATGACGACCTCGGCCGGCTGATGCACGGCGAACTCAACCGCCTCCGGCACGGACGACCCTGGCGGGTCGCGGTCGGGCGCCCCCACCCCGGCCTGTACGGCATCGCCCGCTCCTACGAAGAGGCCCGCGAGGCCCTGACCATGGCGGGACGGCTGCAGACCGACAAGACCGTCATCACCGCCCACGACCTGCTGGTCTACCGGGTGCTGCTGCGTGACCAGCCCGCCATCGTCGATCTCGTGTCCGCGGTGCTCACCCCGCTGATGCAGGCCCGCGGCGGCGCCGCACCGCTGCTCGACACGCTGGACGCCTACTTCGCCACCGGCGGGGTGGCCACCGAATCGGCCAAACGGCTGCACGTGTCCGTGCGGACGGTGACCTACCGCCTGGACCGGATCAAGACCTTGACCGGCTACGACGCGACCGACCCGGCGCACCGGTTCACCCTGCAGGCCGCGGTGCTCGGCGCGAAGGTCCTCAACTGGCCGGCGGAGAGGCCGCCGATCACCGTGTGACCGGCGGCCTCATCGCCGAGTGGGGTAGTGCTCAGATCAGGCCCTGGGCGAGCATCGCTTCGGCGACCATCCGGAACCCGTCGATGTTGGCGCCGGCGACGTAGTTGCCCGGCATGCCGTACTCCTCCGCGGTGTCATGGCAGCGGGCGTGGATGTCGCGCATGATGCCCTGGAGCCGCTGCTCGGAGTACTCGAACGTCCACGAGTCGCGGCTGGCGTTCTGCTGCATCTCCAGCGCGCTGGCGGCGACCCCGCCCGCGTTCGCGGCCTTTCCGGGGGCGAAGCGCACACCGGCCTCGGCGAACAGGCGCACCGCCTCCGGCGTCGTCGGCATGTTGGCGCCCTCGACCACGGCGATGCATCCGCCGGCCACCAGAGCGGCCGCATCGTCGGCGTCGATCTCGTTCTGCGTGGCGGACGGGATGGCGATCTCGCACGCCACATCGCGCCACAACCCTCGTCCGGGCGTGAACGTCGCGTGCGGGCGGTGCTGGACGTACTGGCTGAGGCGTTCCCGCCGTACCTCCTTGACCTCCTTGAGGACCGCCACGTCGATCCCCTTCTCGTCGAGCACGTAGCCGGACGAGTCGGAGCAGGCCACCACGACGCCGCCGAGCTGGTGGACCTTCTCGATCGCGTAGATCGCCACGTTGCCGGAGCCGGACACCACCACCCGCTTGCCGTCGATGCTGTCACCGGCGGCGCGCAACATCTCCTCGGCGAAGAACACCGCACCGTAGCCGGTGGCCTCCCGCCGCACCTGAGCACCGCCGTAGGCGAGACCCTTGCCGGTGAGCACCCCGGACTCGTACCGGTTCGTGATGCGCTTGTACTGCCCGAACAGGTAGCCGATCTCGCGGCCGCCGACGCCGATGTCACCGGCGGGCACGTCGGTGTACTCGCCGATGTGGCGGTACAGCTCCGTCATGAACGACTGGCAGAACCGCATCACCTCACGATCGGAGCGGCCCTTCGGGTCGAAGTCCGACCCGCCCTTGCCACCACCGATCGGCATACCGGTCAGGGCGTTCTTGAACAGCTGTTCGAATCCGAGGAACTTCACGATCCCGAGGTAGACCGACGGGTGGAACCGCAGGCCGCCCTTGTACGGGCCCAACGCGGAGTTGAACTCCACCCGGAACCCGCGGTTGATGTGTACCTCGCCGCTGTCGTCCTCCCACGGCACCCGGAAGATGATCTGCCGCTCCGGCTCGCAGATCCGCTCAATGATCTTGGCCTGCGCATACTCGGGGTTTTTGTCTAGGGCGGGCGCGACGCTGTCGAGCACCTCGCGCACCGCCTGGTGGAACTCGTGCTCACCCGGGTTGCGTTGTATGACCGCGGTGAAGATTGAGTCCAATTTCTCCCGTGTCGACATGGGTACCCTTCCGGTGTGGTTCGTCCGAGCATCGGCCATGCCGAGTAGCGAGACATCCACACCGTTGTGGACCATCAATACCGTTATGTGCGGCGGCGTCAGCTGTTCGTGGGGGCAGAACGACGTTGTGACGTTCCATGCCCGTTCATGATCGCACTGAGGCGGGCATCGGCGCGACGTTCCGTGCTGAAGTATTTAACACAGCGGCTACATGGGCCGGCCCGGAGTCCGCGTCGCTGTCGGGGAGAAGGCGCAGGCCAGCGCGGCGTTGTAGCGGCCTGCGCGAGCCGCCACGGCTCCGCCGCCTCCCGTGCGGTGCGTGCTGAACGCCATATGGACACGGTGCGCCGGCCCCTGGCGGGGGCCGCCGGCACCGCGTCTTGGCAGGGACCGGGCGCTGATGTGCGCGGGTAAGCTGGACGGGGCTTAGCAAGGGATCGATGCGGGTGTTTCGAGTATCAGGCCAGCGGCGGGACGATGTGGACCGCGACAAGCGTGCTTCGGCGTCGACGCCGTGGCGCCGGATGTCCGATCTGGCCCGAGGTGCGCGGTCATCGCTGGCGCGGCTGTTGCCGGCCGTCCCGCCACCGGCCGCGTTGGCGGTCGGTGTCGCGGCGCTGCTCATCGCGGCGGAGACGGCGCTGCTGTACGCGATCCGTGGTGTTTCCCACAACGGCCAGAGCGGCGAGATCTATCTGCTCGGCGTCCTCATCATGGCGAGCGTCTGGGGCGTGGCGGCGGGTGTCGCGACGGCGGCGGCCAGCACCATCGCGTTCAACTACTTCCTGATCGCGCCAGCGGGACTCCATCTCACGCTGCGTCGTGACGTGGAGCAGGCGCTCATCTTCATGATCGCCGCGCTCCTCGTCAGCGGCATCGCCAACCTGGCCCGGTCGCGCGCGATCGAGGCATCCCAGCGCAGGGACGAGGCCGACTTCGCCGCGGAGCTGGCGCGCAGCACGCTCAGCAGCGACGACGTGCCGGGCGCGCTGGCGGTGGCTTCGCGCCGCCTGGCGGAACTGCTCCACCTGCCGTATGCCTCGATCGAGGTCGGCGACGCACCGCAAGACGGGCCCGACGCCGTCCTGCGCCTGCGCGATCAGGGCACCGGGCTGGGGGTGCTGCGGCTGCCGGCCGGCACCCCGGCGGCGACGCTGGCGCGGGTCCGGGCGCGGATGGTGCCGGCGCTGGAGGCCGTCCTGCGGGCCGCGCGGGACCGCGGGCAGATCATGACCTCGCTGCGGGCGAGTGAGCGGGAGTCCACGGCGCTGCTGTTGCAGCAGGCCGCCCTGCGCCGCGTGGCGACGCTCGTCGCCGCCGGTGCCCCGCCGGCGGAGGTGTTCGCCGCGGTAGCGCTGGAGCTGGGCCGGCTCTTCAAGGGCTTCGGCGCGGCGCTGACCCGATACGAGCCCGACGGCACCGTCAGCCGGGTGTCCGGCTACGACGAGTCCGGACACCCGCTGCCGCCGGCGTTGAACGTCGGGATCGAAGGCGACAACCTCGCCAGCACCATCGCGCGCACGAGGCGGAGCGCCCGAGTGGACGACTACGACGCGGCGACCGGCCCGATCGCGGTGGCCGTGCGCGCTCTGGGCGTCCGCGCCAGCATCGGCGTGCCCGTTGTCGTCGAGGGCAAGCTGTGGGGCATCACCATGATCATGTCGTGGCAGCCGGGACCGATACCGGCCGACGCCGAGCAGCGCTTGGTCGACTTCACCGACCTCCTCGCCACCGCCATCGCCAACGCCGACAACCGGGCGCAGCTCATCGCGTCCCGCGCCCGCCTGGTCACCACCGCTGACGAGGTGCGCCGCAAGATCGAGCGGGACCTGCACGACGGCGCGCAGCAGCGGCTCGTCTCGCTGGCGCTGGAGCTGCGCATGGCCGCGGACTCGGTGCCGGCCGAGCTGCCGGCGGTCAGGAGCCTGCTGTCCCAGGGCGTGCAGGGCCTGAACGAGATGCACAAGAGCCTCCGCGAGCTGGGCCGGGGCATTCACCCGGCGTTGTCGTCGCAGGGAGGTCTGGCTCCGGCGCTCAAGACGCTCGCCCGCCGCAGCACCGTGCCGGTCGAGCTGACCCTCGACATCGGGCGGCGCCTGCCGGAGCGGGTGGAGGTGGCCTCGTACTTCGTCGTGTCGGAGACGCTGGCCAACGCCGTCAAGCATTCGCACGCGTCGGTCGTCCTCGTCGTCGCGACGGCGGACACCACGAGGATCCGGTTGTCGATCCGGGACGACGGGATCGGGGGCGCCGACGGGAGCCGGGGCACCGGGCTCGTCGGACTGCAGGACCGGGTCGAGGCGCTGGGCGGCCGCCTGACCGTGCTCAGCCCGCCCGGGCGGGGAACCGCCCTGACGGTCGAGATCCCAATCGAAAACGGCGACCTCAGGTGCGGGGACGCGGACAGTTTCGTGCCGCGGCAGGCGCGGAGCCACCCCGCCTGATCCGATGCTCGCGTCCGGTGTCCCGTGACCGGCGCCGGACGAGATCCGTCGCGCTCAGCCGCGGACGGTGAGACCGTCGAGGAACAGCGAGGTGCAGTTCGCGGCCAGTTCGGCGATCGGGTATGCCTTGCTCGGCTTGAACCAGCGCACCGACAGCCACACGGCGTCCCGCATGAACCGGTAGAGGATCTTCGGGCCGACGTCGTTGCGGAACGTGCCCTCGGCGATACCTGCCTCGATCACCCGCAGCCAGGCGTCCTGGACCGCGCGGCCGGCGTCGCGCAGGTAGCCGAACCGTGCGAACTGCAGCAGGTAGTTGAGGTCGTTCTGGTAGATCTCGGTGGCGTGGGGGTGCTCCTCGACGACTTCGAGCGACGCCACGACCAGGTCGTGCAGCCGCTCGCGGGACCCGGCCTCGCGGGCCAGCACGGCCTCGTACCTGGCCTGGAGGTCCGTCAGGTACGACGAGACGATCTCGTCGACCATCGCCTCCTTCGAGTCGAAGTGGTGGTACAGGCTGCCGGAGAGGATGCCGACCTCGTCGGCGATCTGGCGCACCGTGGTCGCCGCCACGCCCTTCCTGGCGAACAGCGCCGCGGCGCTGTCGAGAATCGCCTCGCGTCGGTCTTTCAGCGCTCGCGTCAACGTGTTCCTCCCCGTGCGATGGGCGTGAACGGACCGGCGGTGCGGTAGGCCCGGCGAACTGTACCAAGCGCTTGTTACGTGAGGCCGCGGCGTTCCGGTGTGCCGGTATCAGGCGGTACCGGCCGGCCAGTCCGCCTGCGCGAAGAGCTGCCGGAAGGCCGTCAGCTGTTCGACGCAGTGCTCCGCGCTGTGATGGCGCAGGACGATGTTCATCATCGTGGCCCCGGCCGCGTGCATCCGCTCGACGTGGTGGCGGGTGCCGTCCGGGTCGGCGATCGGGTCCAGCGGCGGCGGCGTGAGGATCACGTCGAAGCCGTCCGGCCGGTCGACCGCGGCGAGCATGGTGCTGATCTGCTCGGGCGACAGGCCGAACGGGACCCAGGCGTCGCCCAGCTCGACGGCCCGCCGCAGCGAGCGGCGGGTGTATCCGCCGATCCACAGCGGTACGTGTTGCCGGGGCGCGTGCGGGTCGATGAGGAAGTCCCGGAACCGGTAGTGGGTGCCCTCGTACTCGGGCAGCGGCTGTCCCCAGGCGGCGCGAAGTGCCCGGATCGCGTCGTCGGCGGCGGCGCCGCGGCCGTCGAAGTCGGCCCCGAGCAGGGCGAACTCGTCTTTCAGGCTGCCCACCCCGAGTCCGAGGACCACCCGGCCGCCGCTGAGCCGGTCGAGGGTTCCGTAGCGCTTCGCGATCTCCAGCGGGTGGTGGTAGCCGAGCACGAGGACGTGGGTGGCCAGCCGGATGCCCGTCGTGCGCGCCGCGAGGAAGCCCAGGGTGGCCAGCGGGTCCCAGTAGGTGCCGCCGGCCCGCGCGGCGATCCTGGCCGGCACGCCGACGTGCTCACTGCAGGTGAGGTGGTGGTAGCCGAGCCGGTCCGCCGCCTCGGCGACCGCGGCGAGTTCGGCCGTGCCGGCGTCGGCCTCCCAGGCGTTGTGCTGGCCCGGCGGGCGGAGGACGACGGGACTGATGATGCCGAATCGCATGGATCAATCTACCAAGCGCTTGCTTGATCCTCAACTCTGTGGCGGGGGCGCCGCGCACCGATGAGTTCCACGACCGCGGGCGGTCCTACCGGGATGGGCACCGAGACGAGGTTCAGGCTCGGCGCGGCGGTCACCCGCGCGGACATCCCGGTCCTGTGCGGTGACCTCGCACGGCTGCTGCGCGGCACGGGCCCCGGCCTCGTGCACTGCGACGTGGCCGCCGTCGCGCGCCCGGACGCGGTCACGGTCGAGGCCCTGGCCCGGCTGCACCTCGCCGCGCGGGTGCACGGCCGGCGGCTCGTCGTCACCGGCGCCGGGCCCCACCTGCGGCAGCTCATCACGCTGATCGGGCTCGACGCCACGCTGATCGAGGGGCCGTGACGAGCACGACGGCGCTGAGGACCGGCAGCCGGGCTGCGCCCCGGACTTCTTCTCAACGTGATCGACGGTGCGGCCTATCCGGCGG
Organism: Dactylosporangium sp. NPDC051485; assembly: GCF_040682015.1. Classification (NCBI taxonomy): domain Bacteria; kingdom Bacillati; phylum Actinomycetota; class Actinomycetes; order Micromonosporales; family Micromonosporaceae; genus Dactylosporangium; species Dactylosporangium sp. NPDC051485. Next base: position 1,976 of record NZ_JBFAZW010000031.1, on the reverse strand, counting down.
TGTCACGATGGCGCATGCGTCAGACCGTACGTGTCGGACCATGCCCGTTTCAGGTCGTCCTCACTCCAGTGTCCGAATGTGTAGGCGGGCGAGTCCACCGGCAGCGCCCGTTCGACCTCGATCAGCACGGCCTCGTGACACGGATAGCCGGGGCCGTGGGTGTCCAGTACCCACTGGCGGGACCATGCGTACACGGGGTCGCCCTCGCCGCGCAGCTCGGCGTTTCCCTTGAAGCGATAGCCACGCCTGAGGAGAAAGTCGATCACATTCACCTCGAGCCGAGGGTCGCGCCGCAGGTTCGCCACCGTCGTCGGCGAGGCCATGTTCATGAACACCAGATGGTCATCGTCGTAGACGCGCAGGGAACCTTTCGGAGAGAGGTTCGGGGAGCCGTCCTCGCAGACCGTCGCCACGAACGCGAGCCTCGCACTGTCGACGATCTTCCGCATGTCCTCCGTGATGATGCCCATCGCTCCCCAGCCCTTCATGCCGCGCCTGCGTGTTGGCGCTGCGTTACCCACTCGGCCGACCGGGTCGCGAGTGCGCCGGTCCTTTCCGGGATTTCGCCCCTCCTCACCCGGGGCGTAGGAGAAGGGCTGTAAACCGTCCTGCCAGCCGAGGTCATGCAGCGCCGGTCAGGGGTACTGCGGCAGATCGATGCTCGTGGCGAACTTGTCGGTCGCCTTGAGCAACTGGCGCAGCATCCACGGCGAGCGGAACATCCAGTTGCGCATCGCCATACGCGCACGGTTGCCCGGGGCCAGGAACGGCCCCGCGCTGCCCTTGCGGGAGATGCTCGCGTAGCCGCGGAAGAGCGACTCGTAGCGGGCGAACGCGGTGCGGTGCTCGCCGCCGGCCGCGCGCAGCTCGCCGGCGAGGACGTACGCGCCGACGACGGCCAGGCCGGTGCCGAAGCCGCCGAGGGTGTTGCCGTACGCCGCGTCGCCGAGAAGGGCGACGCGGCCCCTGGCGTAGGCGGGGACCTCGGCGCGGCTGATCGAGTCGAGGTACACGTCGGTGGCGTCGTCCAGGCGGGCCAGCAGCTCCGGCACGCGCCACTTCGCCCCGCGGTACGCCCTGCGGAGGATGTCCTTCTGGGCCTGCGGGTCGTAGCGGTCGTACTGCAGCTGGGGCGAGGCGAAGACGAAGAACGCGGGCGCCTTCGGGCCGCCGAGCGCGACCATGCGGCCCGGCTCGTTGTACATCACCGGGTCGCCGTCGGCACCGAGCTCGACCAGGGCGTAGTAGTGGCCGAGGTGGCGCACGAAGTCGCCCTCCGGCCCGAAGGCGAGCCGCCGGACGTTGGAGTGGATCCCGTCGGCGCCGATGACGAGGTCGAAGGTGCGCGGGGCGGCGTTGGCGAAGGTGACGTGCACGCCGCCGGGGGTGTCGGTCAGCGACGTGACGGTGTCGCCGAAGCGGTACTCGCAGTCGCCCGCGGTCCGCTCGTACAGCAGCCGGGACAGCTCGCCCCGCCGGATCTCGATCTCGCCGCCGGTGAACTCGCCGGGGATGACGGCGAGCGGGCGCCCGGCCGCGTCGACGATCGTCTGATCCTGCCCGCCGGTCTGCAGCGCGCGGATGTCGTCGAGGATGCCCATGTGGGCCAGCACCGTACGGTGGGTCTCGCCCTTGAAGTCGACGGCCTGGCCGCCGCTGCGCAGCCCGGGCGCGCGCTCGACGACGGTGACGGTGCAGCCGTACCGGGCCAGCCAGAAGGCGAGGGCGGGACCGGCGATGCTCGCGCCGGAGATGAGGACCGTGGTGTTCTTCATGCCGACACCGTCGCGGGGCCCGCTGACAGTTCACGACCGATCGGCTGACAGTCCTGTCAGTCCGGCCGAGTAGGCGGCGGCGAAGGCGTCCGGGCCCACCAGTTCGCGGGCGGCCGCGGCGGCCCGGGCGACGTCGGGGTCCCCGGCCACGGCGGTCCCGCGAAGTCCGGCGGCGACGCCGAGCAGGCGGGCCGCCTCCGC